>DASYMB010000246.1:0-12001 GCA_036009285.1 Pyrinomonadaceae bacterium
AATCGCGCTGCGGCCCGGCATTAAACAATCCCTGGAATCACCGACGATGAGCGAGGGCGCGGCCATCGCCATCAACCACGGGGACACTGCGATAATAGACTACTACGTAAGGCTACTCCGGGATCCAACCATATCGAAGGAACAAGCGCAGGAGAAAGTTAAAGGCAGAGCGGACGACATCATCGAGCAGTCGGCGCCGTTTGCCACTTACACGCTTACGGCCCTGGAAAACTTCGTTCGCGAACTCGCGAATGTTCCCGGTCGCAAATTGCTGTTCTTTATTTCCGACGGCTTCATGATTGAAAACGAACGCTCGATGTCATACACGCGTTTAAGCGGCGCGACCCAGGAGGCAGCGCGCGGAGGCGTCGTGATCTATTCCTTGAATGCGCGCGGCTTGGTCACCGGGTTTCCCGACGCCGGCAATGGAGCGGGTTTCGATCCAGCTCTCTCACGCGTGGTGTACGGCGCAGACTCAGCCGGCCAGGAAGTGCTTTACTCGCTCGCCGACGACACGGGTGGACGAGCATGGATAAACAACAACGATATTAATCTTGGCATTCGCCACGCGCTCGACGAAACGTCGCGCTACTATTTGCTCAGTTGGCGACCGCCGCAGGAAGTGGCCGAAGGCGCAAAGGTGAAGCGCATCAATGTCACCATAACCGGACGCCCCGAGCTGAAAGTGCGAACGCGCAAGGGTATCGCTGAAGCTATTTCCAACGCGTTCATCGCCGCGAACAGCAGCGCACCTGCAAACACACCGATCGGCGCCGAGTTGATGACTGCGCTGAATAGCGATTCGCCTCAGCGCGATATTCCCGCGTCGCTCGTAGTGGCTTACAGAAATGCCGCTCCGGGAAGCTTCGCACTGAAAGCTTCGCTGCAAATGCCGAGTGAAGCGCTCACGTTTGCCGAAGTGAACGGCAGGAAAACGGCCACCGTTGATGTCGGCGGCATCGTTAGCGATCAAAACGGCAAGCAAGTCTCCAGCTTCAATAAACGAATCGCGATTGCTGCTGATTCCAATGCTATCGATGCCGCGCGAAAGTTGGTTTTCTATAACTACGACGCTGCGCTCGCGCCCGGTAGTTATCAAGTTCGCCTGGGCGTTCGCGACACCAGCAGCGGGCGACTGGGCGCCGCTACACAGTCGGTTGTGATTCCTGAGCTCGCCTCGGGCCGACTCGCCTTGAGCAGCCTGATGCTTAACGAACATACGGAAGCAGAGGACGACGAGGAATCGAGCGACAAACTTGGAGTAAGAAAAGGTGTAGCGCAACGGTTCGCGCGCGATTCACGGATGCGTTTCCTTGCCTACGTCTACAATGCCGCTCCTGTAGCTGCGGACGATAATGAGCCGGACTTGAAGGTTGACGTGACGATACTTCGCGGCAACCAGGCGGTCCTGAGTCCCGCCGTGCGTGAGGTCGCCATCGACAAAGGAACTGATACGAAGGTGTTTCCCTACGTTGCTGAGATTCCGCTAACAGGATTACAGCCGGGCGAGTATACGCTGCAGGTGAATTTTACCGACCTCACAACCAAGGCGCACGCTTCACAGCAGATTATTTTTGTCGTGGATTAACCGGACAGCCACCATATGGCAAATCGTGTATCGAGTGTCGGACTGGTCTTCGCCACTTGCGCGCAACCGTTAGCTGAAGTCGAGCCGGGCAAGCAGTGGAAAATGATCCGAAGCCTTGCGCGCCGCATCGTAGCGATCGATTACTTCACAGTCGATCAGTCGTTTGACAAACCCTTTGGGAACGAACACGTAATCGAGTCTCAAGTGAGGATCCCAAACGGGAAAAGTGTAGCCCTTGTCCGTTGGATGAAGTAAACGATAACCATCCGCATAGCCGGAGTCGTTCATGAGTTGAATGGTTTCGCGTTGAATGTCGCGGCCGCTTAACCAAACCAAACCTCTAATCCATGCCGGCATACGCCGAACATCCAGGACCTCGCCAACCGCAAGTGTGTTGAAGTCTCCGACGAGAACGTGAAAGCCATTTTGGTGTCGTGCAATACTTCCGAGCAGCGACCGAATCTCCCTTACTCTTCGTCGCTCGGCCCATTTTGAAAACATCGAGCTCAAGTGGAGACCGAAAATTCTGGCCTCGCTTCCTTTAAGAACGATCTCGAGGAACGAATGCTTTGCGCCGGCGGGATAGTGCCATTCATGGTGGCTTGTCTCCAGGCGGCTGATGTAGCCGATGGAATGCTCCCGACGCGCGGCCCAGAAAGGTAAATCGGTAGCGGCAGACAAACGGCGAATAACCTCCGGATCGATTGCTTCCTGAAAGACGACCAGGTCCGGAGCAACCGAGCGAATCACTTCTGCCAGTTCCCTCTCCCGGCCGCGTCCTCCAAAGCGGATGTTGTAGCTGAGCAGCTTGACGATCACGGAGCTTTTTGCGCCTCTACCACCATGCAGTAAGGCTCATCGAACAACACGTCGCGCGCATACAGGATGAGGTTGGCGGTGGCCTGGAAATTTACCGGCCGACCGGCAAGCTTCTGCAACTCTTCGCGCAGCGGATTGAGTGCCGGGGCTATCCCGCGATCTTCGTCGCATAGTGGTTTGGTATGCAGCACTGGAATGTAGAACGCATCCTCCCGCCAAAACTCCATCACTTTATCTCCCACCAGCGTTACGTCGAGGTCGCTGGTGCCGCGGCCTTCAGCGTCGAAAGGCTTCCCGTCTTCCCAGCGCTTGTTGGTAACAACGCTGCCTCGGAGCGCCACGCCCGTGCCTGCCGGCAAGCCCGCTTTGAGCTTTCCCAGAAACTCACGATACCGGAGTGCGTCTCCATCGAATGCAAGTCTGACAATTCGCTCCTCAACCTGTTCATCGCTCATGTCTTTTGCGTCTTTCATCTCTGCCATACCATTTCGCCCCCCTCGCTCATATCTAGTCATACTGTCTGCGCTCTTTGCTCGCATTGGATCCGCGCTCATCTGCGTTCATCCGTGGCTGATCTTCCTCACGACTTTACAGCATCTGACAGCGAACTCCACGATTGACGCAGCAGTCCGTCGATCCTGGACCAGTCGGCTTCTGTTACACCACCCGCCTCCGCGCGGGTATCGCGGATAGTCATCGCCTCGGCCCGCAAGCGCCCGTGGTCCATCAGCCGTTCGACTGGAACGCGGTAGATTTCCGCTTGCAGTTCCGCGAGGGCGCGCGCGAGATCGCCGGGCGGATGGTCCGCACGGTGGCGATGGATGATCCACCATTCCAACTCCAACCGAGCGGCACGATCGACGTTGAAAGGAATATCGCTGATATTCCGCACCGATTGATAAAACTTAACCAGTTCCGGCAGCGCCTGCTCGTAGTCCGCACGCTGCTTCCCCTGCTTGAAAACGAAAGCAGCGTCGGCCGCGTAATAAGCAACCTGCTTAGACCTGACGAGCGGCAGGTTGTATTGCGTGCGAAGTAACTCCGACAATTGATTGAACAGTTGCAACCGTTGCTTCTCGTAGTAAGATCGCCACATCGCCGTTTCCAGACGCGCTACTTCGTTCGGGTCAAACTCGCGGAGATGCGCGGTGCGCGGAACGTAAAGATCGTAAAGCACCCAGAAGACTACGGCCACTCCCCCGATCACAAGGATTTTTAAGAGCAGCTTCTTGCGGGATCTGCGTTTGGGGACCTGCATAAGCGAAACTCCAGTTTGGCCAGTTTGGTCTTTGGTTGCAGTTTACTGTCCGGGATGCGTTATTATCACACCGCTCCGTGTTTCTACAATCTTGCTTGTCAGAGGAAAACTAATGCAAGAGTTTCTCGAAGATTTCCGCCAAACGATCAGCGACGCCTCCGCGCAACTTCAACAGATCTCCACGGAGGAAAGTCAGCTTCCGCGAGCCGAGGGTAAATGGTCGCCGCGGGAGATCCTCGGCCACCTGATCGACTCAGCTTCCAATAACCATCAGCGATTTGTCCGCGCGCAGTTTACCGACGATCTTGTTTTCGCCGGATATGAACAGGAGGGATGGGTGCGCGTGCAGAATTACCAGGGCGAAAACTGGGCGGACTTGGTGCAACTCTGGAGATTGTACAATCAACACATATTGCATTTGATATCGCTCGTGCCTGAAGATACGCGCATGAAGCTGCGATACAAACACAACCTTCACCAGCTCGCTTCCGATAGTCTCAAGGAAGATGAACCCGTTACCCTCGACTGGTTCATGCGCGACTACGTCGAGCACCTGAAGAAACATCTGAAACAGATACTCGGGTAAAGCAAACTGTTAGTTTGCGACTGTAGAGGCCCTTCAGGCTGGATGGCGACGAGCGATCGCAAACTAACAGTTTGGCTTTACACGAAGGAGAACCGCGCGCGATGGACTACACCTACGAACAGTTACGGCACAAGACAGTCGGCGAGCTTCGTGAAATTGCCAAAGGAAACGAGCACGAAGCCCTGCAAGGCTACACCCAACTAAACAAGGAGCATCTGCTCGTCGCCCTTGCAAACGCCCTCGGAATCAAACACGAACACCACGATGTGGTGGGAGTGGACAAGGCTTCGATCAAGGCGCGAATTCGTGAAATGAAGAAGAAGCGCGACGAGGCCTTGTCGACGCACGATCATGCGCAATTGAGAGTCGCGCGACGAACCATTCATCGCTTGAAGCGGCAGATAAACAAAGCGACTGTTTAGGCTGCGTGGCGATGAAGTCAGTACCACCTCGCGGTGGCGAGTGGGTCTTTCTATTGCCGATTGTCAATTGCCGAACGTCAATTGGCCGCTCGGGATAGAAGCGATCGGCAGTCGGAAATTGACTATTGGCAATCTGAGGGCCCACCCGCTACCGCAAGGTGGTACTGCCTTCGTTGCCTTCAGAATCTTTCTGGTTATACGAGAATCGACCGCGACCGTTGATTTGGAATAATTGACTTTCTTCCGCGACTGAAATAGAAACACAGGCGGAACTTTCGCTTCCCTCTAGATCCAAACCAAAGAAGTGAGGTAGCTATGAAAGAGCTATCAGCGTAAGTGTCAACGGCGTAAGCCACCAGCACGATGTCGAGCCGCGCCTGCTCCTGGTCCATTACTGCGAGACGTGCTTGGTCTCACGGGCACTCATATTGGTTGCGAGACTTCGCTGTGCGGAGCTTGCGTCGCAGTTTTTACGGCGTTGGAGGTTGAGGCCAGAACCGATACCGGGGAGCCGCCGCCGAAGCATGGTTTGTTTTCGCACCGCCCTGGTGGTTCTTAGGATGGCTGCGAAGAATGTTTTCGAACTAAGATTTATGACTGAGTTGATAGTTATGAGGCTTTTCAATCGGATCAAATTCTTAGCGCGTTTCCCTTCGCCCGCGCGCAATGAAGTCTTCGATCTCAGAGATCTTTCGCGGCAGGGCCTCAGTCATCCACCTCACACCGGTCGGCGTGATCAGCATGTCGTCTTCGATGCGCACGCCAATACTTTTATATTTCTCAAACGCGGGCTTCACAGCGGCGATGAATTTTTCGTTCTCCGGCGTCTTCGGCAAATTATCCAATGCGTCTGGTCTGATGTAGATGCCCGGCTCATTTGTGAAGACCATCCCCGCTTCCAGCTTCGTGCCGTAGAAGCCAACATCGTGCACATTCATTCCCAGCCAGTGGGACGTACCGTGCATGAACCAGACACGATACTGATCGGAATTTCGATTCGTAATCAGACCAAGTTTTAGTAACCCGTCCCTGATCACTTCTGTCGCCGCGCGGTTGACGTCAGAAACTACCGCGCTCGGTCGCGCTGCCGCGGCTCCGGCTTCCTGTGCGTCATAAACGATCTGATAGATTTCCGCTTGTGCGGTGGAAAACTTTCCGTTAACCGGAAACGTGCGCGTCACGTCCGCTGAGTAGTGATCGTATTCGGCGCCTACGTCCATCAGCAACAACTCGCCCGGCGTCACCTGGCCCTGTGACTCTTCGTAATGGAGCGTGGTCGCATTTGGTCCGCAACCAACGATCGATGGATAACCCCAGTGATCGGCATTGCGAAGTTTGAAGGTGTAGGCTACCTGGGCGTCGACTTCATACTCCCACTTCGCATCCACTGCCGCTACCCAGGCGCGTTCGTGCGCTTCAGTTGTGATGTCAATGGCGTGCTGCATCAGCGCGATCTCGAATGGTGACTTCCGCAGTCGCAGCGACGCAAAAACCGGTGTCACGTCCTTGATGCTGTAACCCGATGACGACTTGGCCCACTCGGCAGCGAAGCGTTGCTCTTGCCGGTATTCCAAACTATCAACCGCACCCGGAACCAGCAGATGAATCTCGGCATCATTCTTCGCCGCAGCCGCAAAGAGCTTCTGAAAACCGAACGGCGCCGTACCCTCAGCCACCGCGTTTGCCGACATCAGAATCTTCTCAGCCTTTGGCCGATAAGGCTGGCGACTCCGCAAGGCGCGCAGAAACGGTTCAAACTCACTTGCGTCCCAAATTTCCTTGATCCCGGAAACCTGGCTGGCTTCCTCGGGGCTGTACATGTGGCCTGTCCACGTTTCAGCGGCTGGACTGCGACGCGGCAGAAAAAGGATTTCAGGCAACACTTCATTGCTCGGCGTGAGCACCAGGGTCGCGCCTTTTTGTTTTAGATTGGTCAGATAGTAAAGATTGTTTTCCTGCCGGTATTCATAGTCGACGTCGTTTGCATAAACGCGCGGCTCGGTGCTGAAAAGAATAAGCACTCCCTTTTCGCCGACCGACTGGCCCACGCGCGCGCGTCGACCCGCAAGCTCGGTTAGGCGCGTCTTCTCGTCAAACACCGGGGCCGGCGGCGCCATCCTGATCACGGAGCTTTTGAAACTCTCCGGAGAGTGCTCACCGGCGATCAGCGGTATGGCACTGTTGAGCAATACAGCGACGAGGGTTGCGCACAAGGTCGCGCTTCTGGAATTCATCAGTTTCATAAACTCTCTCTTTGGAGTGCGGTGACCTGTCACCGCTTTTACCCGCGGCGGCTTGGCGCCGCCTCCTGCAGCAAATTCAACGACCAGAGCTACGACAAGTCGCAGCCGACCAGAGCGGTGACAGGTCACCGCACTCCAAAATGAAACAGCACCACCTACGGCAAACGTTTTTTACGCAGGGCCCTTCCGCCGGGACCGATCACGCGTCTCGTTCCGTCCGGCATCGTGACCATTCGCGTGCCATCCGGAAGAGTCATGACCTGTGTGCCGTCGGGCAGGTTTCGAACTGTAGTACTCCCCATCCGTTTAAGCCCGCGCTTGTTCGGTAGCGACAAGTCAGGAATGTTTATCTCCGGCACACCGGGAACGATAGGCGGCTTGAAAGACTCGTCGCCCTCAGCCGGAGTTGGTCCAGGATCTCCGATAGTCCCCTTGGCGGACTTTTCACTTTTCTTTGCCGGCTCGTTAGCAGCATGATCCGTAATTATGATTTTCCTGACTTCATTCGAACCGCCGGAGACAGGCCCGGTCGCAGCGTGCTCAGCCGTCGGCGAAGACTCGGCACCAACCGGGCTGCCGGCTGCCTGCTGCGGTGAATTCGTCGGCGCCGTAACAGTGTTCGAATTATTCCGATGTTGAAAGGCGTAGAAGGCTCCGAAGAGGACGCCGATGAGCACCACCGCGCCTACGCCTAAGGCCCAGGCTCGCCTCTTCGACCCAGCCACTGCGGGACGCACTACTGTGGTCTCACCTGCTTTCAATACCGTGGGCTTCGTATCAAGGCGAGCGTCGGCAAGCGTGGGCGCGGAAGGCGCAAGCAGCACAGTTGCGGCTTCGCTTCTACCCGTCAGAGTCGCGGCTTCCTCAGTCCCCTTCAACGCATCTCGCATAGCTGCCGCGGTCGGATAACGCTGGTCTCGATTCTGGCTCATAGCGCGCGCGAGTACGCTCGCCACTTCCGGCCCGATGCTGCTGGAGATCTCATTTGCCGGCGTAAGCGGATCAGCTTGGCCATTCACGATGGCTGCCGCTCGCGTCAACGCATCGGGCGGCTTAACAGCAGTCATCAAGTGATACAGCGTTGCGCTCAAGGCGTAAATATCGCTGCGCGCATCCGTACCTAATCCCTGAATCTGTTCGAGCGGCGCATAGTTTGGCGTGTAACCGAAAATGCTCGCGGAGGTGGTGACCATCGATACCCCGCCGGTTTGTCCTTTAGCCAAGCCAAAATCCAACAGGATGATCTGACCCCTCCCGGTGAGTTTTAGATTCTGCGGCTTAATGTCGCGGTGGATGATTTGCGGATCCTGCGTGTGCAGGTAGTCAAGCGCATCGAGCAGTTGATCGCCCCAGGTGAGTACCTGGTCGGGCGGAAATGGTCCCTGCTTACGCGCGATCATTTGTGAGAGGTCGTCGCCGGGAATAAACTGCATCACCAGAAACTGCCCGTCGCCCTCGGCGAAGTGATCGCTCACCCGCGGCAGAGCCGGATGGTGCATGCGCGCGAGCAATCTGGCCTCCCGCTCAAACTGCTTTCGCAGGCGTTCATCCGCGAACAAGGTCTCCTTCAGCGCCACGGTTGTATCAAGCCGCTCATCGATCGCTTCGTAGACGGCGCCCATGCCGCCCTGACCAAGCAGACGAACGATGCGATAACGACTTTGAAAAACTGTATCTGGCGCCAGCATTAGATTTCCTAAATTACCAATTTCCTGCGGGATTCTTAATAGCGAGAGCGTGAACCGTGCGCTCGATCCGAGTGTCGTTCAAGTACGAAGGTCGAAGCCATTATACACACGCCTCGCTCGACAAGAAATTACACCTACAGCGTCCAAAGTCCAATGTCTAAAGTCCAAAGTCATTGCCTCGTATCTTCCACTTTTCAAGAACCTACATTGACCATCGCACACCGCCGACGTTGGACGTTGGACTTTGGACTTTGGACATTGGTCTCGCGGGGCGTATGCTAGCTGCACGTGAGTGAATCCTTCCCTTTGCATGACAGCGAAGTCATCGACGTTGGGCCACCGGGGAGACGCAGGTGGCGGCGCTGGATAATCGGCGCAGTCGTGGTGCTTTTGCTCCTCTTGTCTCGCAGCCTCTCCATTTTCCTTTCTGCCGCGTGGTTTAGCTCGCTGGGTTTCTCAGCAGTCTATTGGTACATGTTCAAGCTTAAAGTCGGGCTCTTCCTGGCGTTTGCGGTGATAACCGTGATCATTCTGCGCACGGCGTTTTGGCTGCTCGAGCGGACCTTCGCATCGCAAGGAATGGGCAAGCGGACCATCGTCGTTAATAAGCAGCCCATTCAGTTTTCCCCCGAGCGTTTTGTACGGCCGATCGGCTGGGTCATCGCAGCGTTGTTCGGCCTATTTTTTGGGCTGGCGATGAAGGGCGACTGGCAAACGTTTGCGCTTTATTTCAATCAGACGGCAGCCCCGACACCGGACCCGATTTTCAATAAGCCCCTCGCCTTCTATCTTTTCTCGCTCCCACTCTATGATTTGCTCAGCGGCTGGCTAATTACTCTTGCCTTCGTCATCCTTTGCGCCGCGATCGTTTACTCGTTGCTTGCGTTGCCTCAAAGCGTCTTGAAAATCGCGGGCAAAGACTCCGCCAAAAAACCTTTCTCCGCCGTTTCGTTGGCGCTGGCCCTGTTCCTGATTTTGCTCGCGTGGCGTACCTATCTCTCGCGCTTCCCATACCTCTGGGAAGATCATCAAACTTTTTCCGGCGTCACGTTTACCGAAGCGAAGTATCTACTGCCGGCGCTTTATCTGGTCTGCATTGCCTTACTCGTCGCCGCTGTAATAGCCATAATCAACGCCTTCTCAAAACGCGGCCTCCGATTGTTGCTGCTGGCGCTCGCAATCCCACTCGCAGTTTATGTGGTCGGCGTTTACCTCGTGCCTGCTTATGTAACCAGCTTTATCGTCAAACCGAATGAGCTTGGGCGTGAGACGCCGTACATCGAGCACAACATTGCCTGGACGCGACGCGCCTTCGGCCTCGAGCAGGTGGAACTGCGAGAGTTTCAGGCTGAGAACTCAATCGAGGCATTCGATCTGAACAACAACCGCCCGACCCTCGATAACATACGGCTCTGGGACTGGCACGCTCTACAGGACACGCTCAAACAAATCCAGGCGATTAGAACTTATTACGACTTCCCGGATGTCGACGTCGATCGTTATCGCGTCGACGGCATCCGGCAGATGATGGTCGCTGCACGCGAGATAGACGTCAAAAAACTTCCTGAGTCTTCCCGGAACTGGATCAATGAAAAATTGATCTATACGCATGGCTACGGCATCACGATGAATACGGCAAACGGCTTCACGCCCGAAGGTATGCCGCGCTTCATCGTTTCCGACATGCCGGTTCAATCCAACTCCGCGGAAATAAAAGTTACGCGGCCCCAAATCTATTACGGACAGGAAACAAACACCGACGTCTATGTTAAGACACGGCAGAAGGAGTTTGATTATCCGCAGGGAGAAACAAACACCTACACCAGCTATGAGGGTTCAGGCGGAATACGAATTGGTGGTCGGGCGCGGCGTATGCTGCTGGCTTGGGCGCTGGGTGATCTCTCCAAGCTTCCCTTCTCCGATGACGTCAACTCGGAAAGCCGGGTACTGATCCATCGTAATATTCGCGAGCTGGTGAACGGCGTCGCGCCCTTCTTAATTTACGATAACGATCCTTACATCGTCGTAGACAGTGACGGAAAGTTGTTTTGGATGCTCGATGCTTTTACGGAGTCGTCCACCTATCCCTATTCGCGGCATCACGAGGTCGGCGCAAACAACATCAACTACATCCGCAATAGCGTCAAGATTGTCATTGACGCTTACAACGGGGCGGTTCATTTTTATGTTTTCGATCCAAACGATCCGCTAATCGCAACTTACCGCGCTACGTTTCCGGCTTTGTTTGAAGACGCGAGCCAAATGCCTGCTGACCTGCGCGCACACATCCGTTACCCGGAAACGTTGATTCGGGTACAAGGAGACGTCTACGGTCTTTATCACACGCAAAGCGCCAAGGTGTTTTTCCAGCGCGAAGATGTCTGGAACATTGCGCAGCAAGTTGCTCTGGACGAACACAACAACAAACAGGTCCAGCCAATTGATCCGTACTTTGTGTTGATGCAGTTGCCCGGCGAGCAAACTCATAACGAGTTCGTATTAATTCTGCCGTTCACTCCCTTCGGCAGGAACAATCTGATTGGCTGGATGGCTGGACGTTGCGATGGCGATAACTACGGCAAGCTTCTGATCTACAACTTCCCGAAGTCGCGGCTCATTGATGGGCCATTGCAGATTGAAGCTCGCATCGATCAGAACTCTGCGCTCTCTTCGCAATTCACGTTATGGAACCAGCAGGGGTCTCACGTCCTGCGCGGGCATCTGCTCGTTATTCCGATCGGACGTTCGCTGCTGTACGTGGAACCGGTTTACCTGAAGGCGGAAAGTAGTCCGATGCCTGAGCTGCGCCTCGTTGTACTCGCGACGCAGGACCGGTTGGGTTACGGCCAAACGTTTGATGAAGCGATGACCAGTCTCTTTGGCGACCTCGCGCGCCCACCGACACCGGAAAGCGGCGAGCAGCAAAAGAACAAGCCTGCGGAAGGATCACCGAAACAGAGCGAGTCACCTGCAACCGCTGGAGGTGCGGAGTCTCAAAGTGTTCAGCAGCTCCTGAACAAAGCGGTACAAGAGTTCGATGAATACCAACGCCTCACTTCGCAGGGAAAACTCGGCGAGGCCGGTCAGAAACTCGAACAGCACAAGCGCACCCTTGAGGACCTGAAGAAAGCCATCGCGAAGAAATCTTGATCCTTTCCCCATGTGCGGACGCACAGCCATTCGCCTCGTCAGTGATACTCAGAATTGAGCACCTCGACAACCCGGATTGCATCGCATTGTCTGACCCCTTGAGTTCCATAGGCGCTTATGGCGGCTCGTAGATAGTCAAATTACACTGAAGTTTTTTCAATTTTCACTGGCGATTTCGTTCATCGTGAGCAGGATTGTATGGCCCTGCCGTACAATCGTTTTTATCGTTAGCCGTCGACGCCAGCTT
>DASYMB010000247.1:0-4544 GCA_036009285.1 Pyrinomonadaceae bacterium
CACGGTCCTCGACCGACATTCCCGAGGGACGACGAATATAGGGGGGCAACGGCGTTTGCCCGCGCTCATCCAGCAGCAGATCGAGCGGCCTGTCTCCCGTAAACTTGAGAAGTCTTAGTCCTTCTGTTGAACCTTCCAATACTTCAGCGCGCAAATTCGAATCGCCAAAACGCACCCAGGCTCCAGCTTTAAGCCGGTGGGCCGGCCGCACCAAAGCTGCCCAGGTTGCAGACTGCACCTCGCGCACCAGCAACACTTCCACGCGCCCGCCGGATGGATCGCGTTGGCCGATCAGTCGGGCCGGAAACACTCGAGTGTTGTTAACCACCAACACGTCGCCGGCGCGTATGTACTCCGGCAAAAGTTCAAAACTGGAATCTTCGCGCGTTTGTGCTTCGCGATTTAAGAGCAACATGCGCGACGAGTCGCGCCGTTCCAGTGGTTGTTGCGCGATCAGTTCAGGCGGAAGCTCATAGTCAAAATCCGAAAGATGCATTTTACGAAGAGAGAGGCAATTGGCCGCTTGGATAATGCGGATGCTCCCGGTGAAACACTGCCGTGAGCTGAGCGCCAAACAAGAGAATCAGGCTCGATACGTAACTCCAGGTCAACACCGCGACAACAGCGCCTACCGATCCATAAATCTGGTCGTAGTGAAAATAACTCAGCGCCCATGCGAATACATACTTCGCGATTTCCCATAACAAGCCGCCGATGATCGCTCCCGGCAGAGTATCGCGCAGCGTGACCTCGGCTTTGGGCATGAAGCGGTAGACGATGACAAAAAGAATTACGGTTATTAAGAAGCTTGCGATCGCGAAAACGCCTTGCCAGAAAACACTGCCGGCTGACAGCAGGAGCGGATAGTGGGCCGCCTGGCGCGGCGAGAGTCTGCCGGCCATGTCCCGGAGCCCGACAACCAGGGAAGTAACCAGCACTGAAAATACCAGCAGCACACCCACGATGCCGATCATGCCGACAGTCAGCGCGCGGCCGTGCCAGAAAGTCCGCGACGTAGCGCCCCAAATTCTGTTCAGCGCCCGCTCGATAACGGCGAACACCCATGAGCCGGCCCAAATAGTTACGATGGCGCAGGTAATGATCACGCCGGTGCCGACCCCAGACATCGAACTGATAGTTTCGCGTAAGAATTTTCCGGAGCCTGGGTAAACTTCCACCGCATGGCTCAACAGCTCGGTGGCGGAGGTAATACGATTGCTTATCGCCAGCATCAACAAAAGCGCGGGGAAAAGCGCCATCAGTCCGAAATAACTCATCGCCGCGGCGGAAGTAAACA
This sequence comes from Pyrinomonadaceae bacterium, assembly GCA_036009285.1. Classification (GTDB taxonomy): domain Bacteria; phylum Acidobacteriota; class Blastocatellia; order Pyrinomonadales; family Pyrinomonadaceae; genus PSRF01. Next base: position 1,298 of record DASYMB010000247.1, read on the forward strand.
GATCGTTTTCGTGAAACTGATGCAGCGAGTGGCTGATGATCGAGCGCCACGGACCAGCGTTGCGGACGCCAAACGTCTTACGCGAGAATGATGTGAATCTTCTCATTTCGAATTCAGCTCGGTCGCCGCCGTAGGCAGACATTCCTGCCTGTCCTGCCCTTGAAGCCGAAGTTAGTCGCGAAAACAAAGAGGACAGACAGGAAATGTCTGCCCTACGACACCGTAACAAATTCTTCACTGAGAATCGAACGGGAGCCGGGCATGCTGCTGAGGGCGCAGAGTGTCGGTAAGCTTACTCTTGAAGTGCTCATGTGCGAGCAGCGTGGTCTCGCGTCCACGTGGCGTGCGGATCAGCAACCCTTTTTGAATTAGATAAGGTTCAATGATTTCCTCGATGGAATCTCGTTCCTCGTGGATGGAAGCAGAAATAGTTCCCAAACCTACCGGACCCCCTTTGAAATTTTCGATTATCGTCGTCAGGAGCTTTTGGTCCATTTCATCGAGACCTAGCGTATCGACATTCATACGGTCAAGCGAGTCCTTCGCGACTGTCTGGGTAATCCGCCCGTCATAATCAACCGTGGCGTAGTCGCGTACGCGACGCAGCAAGCGATTCACTATTCGTGGAGTACCCCGAGATCGTTGTGCTATTTGACGGGCCCCATCGTCGTCGATCTCAACGCCAAGAATCTCGGCCGATCGTTTACAAATGACTTCGAGATCTGCGTCCGGATAGAAGTCCAGGTGAAAAATTATGCCGAATCTGCCTCGTAAGGGCGCCGTCAGCAAACCGGGTCGGGTCGTCGCTCCGACCAAAGTGAATTTCTCAAGTTTGTATTTATGAGAACGAGCTGCGGCCCCCTGCCCAATCATGAGATCAAACTCATAGTCCTCCATGGCAGGATAAAGTTTTTCTTCGATCGCCGGATTGAGACGATGAATCTCATCGATGAACAGCACGTCGCCACTTTCCAGATTTGTCATTTGCGCCACCAGGTCTCCGGCTATCTCAATCGCAGGTCCGGCGGTAGAGTGGAGGTAGGCGTTCATTTCCGTGGCGATGATATTTGCCAGAGTCGTCTTGCCTAAACCCGGTGGTCCAGTCAGTAGCACATGGTCCAACGCTTCCTTGCGGCCCAGTGCCGCTTTCATAAAAATCCGCAGATTGTCCTTAACATGACGTTGACCGATATATTCGGCCAGCCGCTTCGGTCTCAGGGACAACTCCAGAAGCTGGTCATCGTCGGTTGGCCCACCCTCACGTGTGACGCCGGTCGTCACCAGCGTCTTAGGAGAACGCTGCGCGGCCTGCTTGCCGGAGCTTTTTGAGGCCTTCGCTCGCCGCTTTGTCGGAACTGAAATTTTAGCCTTCATAAGAAATATTGCCGACCGTTAGACTTTTGATAGCAGCTTCAGACTTCGGCGCAGGATCGACTCAACCGAAAGTTCGCCGCCATCGACAACTGCGGACGTTACCGCTCGCTCCGCCACCGCCTTCTGGTATCCAAGATTGAGTAAGGCAGACAGGACGTCGTTTTGCATCGCATCGTGCGGCGAGACGAGGCTGCTTTCCGCGTCCTTTGCCGCGTACTCTTCTTCGAGTGCTGCTGATGAGAGTGGCCCGATCTTGTCACGGAGTTCGAGCACTAACCGCTCAGCCGTTTTCTTGCCAACACCGGGAATCAACGTGAGTCGCGCCAGATTGTTGGTTCTGATTGAAGCAATCATCTCGTCAGCACTCATTCCCGAGAGCAGTGCGATTCCCAGTTTCGGCCCGATACCGCTGACCGAGATGAGACGCACGAAGAGTTCACGCTCGCGAGCCGTTTTGAAGCCGTAAAGTTGAATCGCTTCCTCGCGCACGTGCGTGTAGATTCGCAACTGCACCGCCGAGCCGGGTTCTTCAAGATCATAAAACGTGGACACCGGGATGTTGACTTCATAACCAACGCCACCAACGTCCAGGATCACCGAATTGGGTAGCTTGAAAAGGAGCGTGCCGGACAAGTGTGCAATCATTAGCGAAGGGTTCTGAACATTTAAGGGGTTGAAACGGCGCGATTGTAGTTTATGGTTACAGCATTCGGCAACGCTTCTATTAGTTTCGGGTTTCGAGTTCCGAGTTCCGAGTTATACAAACAATTCTCAAAGCTCCGTCGTCGAACTGCGAACTGCGAACTGCGAACTCGAAACTCGAAACTCGAAACTCGAAACTAAGAACTCGAACCGGGGTTATTACCCTTCACCGTCTGTTGGGTTTATACTGCACCGGGTTCCCGCAAATGAAGTCAGCAAAGATTTCAGAATTAACCACGAATCGACTAAGCGTTTATCTTCGCTGCCTGAACACGCTCTCAGCGGCAGGGATTAAGAGCATCTCCTCGCAGGCGCTGGCCGAACAGTTTAATCTTAACTCCGCTCAGATTCGGAAAGACCTGGGCTACTTCGGCGAGTTTGGCGTTCGTGGTGTTGGCTACCACATCGAAGATTTGCGCGAGCACATCACAAAGATTCTGGGGTTGGATAAGCCGCATCGCGTGGGCATCGTCGGCGCTGGAAGGTTGGGAACGGCGCTCGCGAACTACAAGGGCTTCTCGAGATCAAACTTCAGCGTAGTGGCGCTGTTTGATAACGATGAAAAGAAGATTGGTCGCCGCGTCGGAGAAGACAAGATTCTAATCCACGATGTAAAAAAAATGCCGCGCGTAGTCGACGATGAATCTGTAGATGTGATGGTTGTTGCTGTGCCCGCGCGGGTCGCGCAAAAAGTGCTCAACCAAATCATGTCGGCAGGGATTAAGGCCGTGCTGAACTTTGCGCCGGCATCGCTAGGCGCGCGACTCGACGTGAAAGTTAAGACAGTTGACTTGACCACGTCGCTGGAGTCACTCTCCTACTTTCTGGCCCGACCGCAAATGAGCGCAGTTACGAATGTCAGGGGCAAACGAAAAACGGAAGAGCTCGGCGAAGTTAACGAACAAGAGTTGTAGGATAGGTGGCGGGCAGTAGCCCACCGTCAGGGGGGCATCAGTCGCGGCTTCGTTAACGCCCTCCCTCACGGTCAGGCTACCGCCCCCATGAGCAAGTAGACAGTTATGGACGAACAAACTGCACGGCGTGAAATAGTAAACATCGGACGCTTGTTGTATGAGCGCAGTTATGTTGTCTCGTCAGACGGCAACGTCAGCGTGCGCCTCGACGACGGCCGAATAGTTGCCACGCCCACGATGATCTGCAAAGGCCGCAT
>DASYMB010000248.1:0-1577 GCA_036009285.1 Pyrinomonadaceae bacterium
AAACTCTCCGGCCGGGCGTGCGCTCGCTGTTCGTAGTTTTTGTGTTGCTTGGCATAAGCCTCATGACCGTGGTATTCGCACAATCGGGACGTAACAAAGAAAAAGCCTCAAAGGCCTCGACCACGAAATCGAACTCGCCGCGCCCGAGTGCGGAACCAAGCGCGTCGGCCACACCTCGAATACAAAAAACTAACGATCAGAATCGGCCGAAGGATGCTTCTAAAGACAAGTCCAATGAAGAAGTCGATGAATCGGATACTGTCCGCGTCATTTCCAACCTCGTGCCTATTCCTGCTTCAGTTGTGGACCAGAAAGGCACCGCCGTTGTCGGCCTTAAACTCGAAGACTTTGAGTTGCACGTCGATGGACAGTTGAAGCCGATCAGCGATATGACGCGGACGGAAACGAGTGTGCGTCTGGCGATGCTGTTCGATAACAGCGGCAGTTTGGATATGGCGCGCGAGTTTGAGAAGCAGGCGGCGAGGCATTTTTTTCGTCAGGTAATGCGACCCGCGGATGAAGCGGCGATCTATTCCATCGAGTCTGAAAGCTACCTGGCGCAGCCGCTCACGAGGGACATCGCACTGCTCGAACGTACGATCGAAAGCTTTGGCAAGCCCGAAGGATCCACCTCGCTCTTCGACGCGATTATCGATGCGGCTGCCTATCTTCGTCCTTACGCGGGCCGGCGAGTTTTGGTTATCGTTTCCGATGGCGTGGAAACTACCAGCCGCAACGATTTTGCGACGACACTTCAACGAGTGCTGGCCGGCGATTGCCAGATCTTCATAGTGCAGACGGGACTCTATGACGGCGCTAACCTGCGCGCGCTCGCGGCCGAGCGCAGGATGGAACAGCTTTCGGGACAGACTGGTGGCGCAGTCTACATTCCCAAGTCGACGACTGAGTTGAACGAGGCTTTTCAGCAGATAGCCGCGGACCTCGCGCATCAGTATGTGCTCAGCTATTACCCGGGAGACGAGCGGCGTGACGGCCGTTTTCACAATATTGATCTGCGGGTTAAATCGCGAAAGGACGTGCGCGTGCGTGCGCGCAAAGGGTACTATTCTCCGAAGGCGGCGAATATTGCCGCGAATGAATGGTGAAGGAATCTGAAATCTCAAACCATCTCAGATGGGAAATCTCGTTCCTGCTCTTCTATGATTTGCCGATTTTGTTTCTCCTCGACCCTTGTCTTGCCATCTGCGTTCACCGATAGTGTAAAAGATGAGTCAGATTTTGTGCGCTGGAAAAGGTAACGAATGCCATTAAACTTAGGACGCGACATCAAGTCCCTGTCAGACTTCAAGCGAAAAACCCCGGACTTCATCAAGCAGTTGGAGGAAACGGGCGAGCCCGTCGTGCTCACGATTAATGGACGCGCCAAACTTGTGGTGCAGGATGCGAGAAGCTATCAGCGAATGCGTGAACTACTGGCCCAAGCGGAGACCATCGAGGCAATTCGTGAAGGTTTGCAATCCGTACGACAGGGCAAGACGATGTCGCTGGATCAATTCGATAGGAAGATGCGGAAAAGGTTTGGCGCTCGGTCGAAGCGATGAAAGCCTTTCGCTCCC
>DASYMB010000249.1:0-7411 GCA_036009285.1 Pyrinomonadaceae bacterium
GTACGTGGAAGGACCTTACCGACAACGTGAACTGGATGGCGTCGAACCTCACCGGCCAGGTCTGCAACATCGCCGACGTCGCGACGGCCATCGCGCGCGGCGACCTCAGCCGCAAGATCACCGTGGACGTGAAGGGCGAAATTCTCGAGCTGAAGAACACCATGAACATCATGGTCGACCAGCTCAACGCCTTCGCCTCGGAAGTCACGCGCGTGGCGCGCGAAGTCGGCACGGACGGCAAGCTCGGCGGCCAGGCCGACGTCGGCGGCGTCGCCGGCACGTGGAAGAATCTCACCCTTCACTTCCACCGTGATCTTGGACGACAAGTCGCCCTTCGCGATCGCCGTCGCCACGGCCGCGATGTTGCGGACCTGGCCCGTCAAGTTCGACGCCATCGAGTTGACGTTATCGGTGAGATCCTTCCACGTACCGCCGACGCCAGGCACAACTGCTTGCCCGCCGAGCTTGCCGTCCGAACCCACTTCGCGGGCCACGCGGGTCACCTCCGAAGCGAAGGCGTTGAGCTGGTCCACCATCGTATTTATCGTGTCCTTGAGCTCGAGGATCTCACCCTTAACGTCTACTGTAATCTTCTTGGAAAGGTCGCCGTTGGCAACGGCGGTGGTTACGTCGGCGATGTTGCGGACCTGGCCCGTCAGGTTGCTGGCCATCGAGTTCACATTGTCTGTCAGGTCTTTCCACGTTCCGGCGACGCCGCGCACGTCAGCCTGGCCGCCGAGTTTTCCTTCCGTTCCCACTTCACGGGCCACGCGCGTAACTTCCGAAGCGAAGGAGTTCAACTGGTCCACCATGGTGTTGATGGTGTTCTTCAGTTCGAGAATCTCGCCTTTAACGTCTACAGTGATCTTCTTGGAAAGGTCGCCGTTGGCCACGGCAGTTGTAACTTCCGCGATGTTCCGCACCTGACTCGTCAGGTTGCTGGCCATCGAGTTGACGCTGTCGGTGAGGTCTTTCCAAGTTCCGGCCACTCCTTTAACCTTCGCCTCGCCGCCTAGTTTTCCTTCGGTTCCCACTTCGCGGGCGACGCGCGTAACTTCCGAAGCGAACGAGCTGAGCTGATCGACCATGGAGTTGACGATCTTTACAGTGCGCAGAAACTCGCCCTTCAACGGGCGCTCGTCAACCTGAAGCGCCATCCGTTCTGAAAGGTCGCCGTTGGCCACGGCGCCGATCACGCGCGCCATCTCGCTGGTCGGGCGGGCCATGTCGTCAATCAGCAGGTTGGTGGAATCGACCAGGCGCAGCCACGAACCGGAGGCCGCCGGAACCGCGGCGCGATGCATTATCTTTCCTTCTTTGCCGACCACGCGGCTGACGCGCTCCACTTCCTTCGCGGTCTTATCGCTCAACTCAATGATGTCGTTGAGCGTGTCTGCAATCTTCCCGGCCTCGCCAGTCCACTCACCGGGCAAGCGTACGGAAAAATCACCCTTCTTAAATGCGACCAGGGTTTTCAGCAACAGCTTCGTATTCAACGAGTCTTTTGTCAGGGTTTGAGTTCGCATTGTTTCCTTCCCGAGTTAGCTAAGAATCCGCGGAGAGAGGTTGGCAAGAACCGGCCGGTTTCATTCGAAAAGCTTTAGCGGTCGTATGCCGCAAGCGTTGCCGCAAGTGTAAAGCAAACTGTCAGTTTGCGGACGGCCCATGACCTATCAACCCACGTGCAAACTAACAGTTTGCTTTACATGGGTGGCACGACGACAAACTAAAAGTTTATCGGACACCAGGCAGTGACGCGTTCAAACACAGTCCGGGACTGTGCGTTATAGTTGGGGGAATTAGGGGGTGCCGCAACGCTCAAACATTGCCGCTTTCGTATTTATACCTAAGCTTGCAGGGAAATGTAAACCTAATTCGAAACTGTGTTCCTTAGATGCATTCCACGTAGCTGCCGCGCAGAAGAGCGCCATATCCGGTCGCTGTGGTACGCCACCTTTATGGCTAAGAAAACTCCAGCCCGGAGCTTGGGTTTGCGGTTGCTAACACTCCCTAACGGTCGTGCTTCTGCTCGGGGTCCTAGAGATCTCCAAGCAGAAGCCCGCGCGTCAGCAAGGGCTAAGGAAATTCCAGCCCAGAGCTTGGGTTTGCGGTTGCAAGCACTCCCTAACGGTCGTGCTTCTGCTCGGGGTCCTGGAAATCCCAAGCAGAAGCCCGCGCGTCAGCAAGGGCTAAGGAAATTCCAACCCGGAGCTTGGATTGCGGATGCAAGCACTCCCTGACGGTCGTGCTTCTGCTTGGATTACTGAATCCAAACGGTCTTGATATTTACAAACTCACGAATACCGAATTCGCTTAACTCGCGACCGTAGCCTGAATGCTTGATGCCGCCAAAAGGAAGCCGTGGATCGGACGCGACCATCCCGTTTATAAAAACGCTGCCGGCTTCGATCTCCTCGATGAACCGTTCCTGTTCATTTTGCTGGTTGGTCCAGGCAGCGGCACCGAGGCCAAAGGTGGTTGCATTTGCGAGTTTGATCGCCTCATCAATATCCCTCACTCGGAAAAGCATCGCCACCGGGCCAAAGATTTCTTCACATGACGCAGGTGAGCCGGGAGGAATATTAACGAGCACCGTCGGTTCGTAAAAATTTCCCGGGCCATCCAGCTTCTTGCCGCCCGTGAGCACGAGGGCCCCGGCCGCGACCGATGTTTTCACTTGCTGGTCTACGTCCTTGAGTATCTGCTGCGTTGCGAGCGGGCCAATGTCGGTTGACTCCTGTAGCGGATCGCCGACGCGAAGGGCTTTCATTCCTTCAACAAACCGGCGTTCAAACTCATCGTAAATCCCGGCGTCGACGATGAAACGCTTGGCGGCGATGCACGACTGGCCGTTGTTAATTGTGCGGGCTTTTACCGCAGTCGCGACCGCATCCTGCAAGTTGGCCGATGGCATGACGATGAAAGGATCGCTGCCGCCGAGTTCGAGCACAGTCTTCTTGATTTGCTTTCCGGCGATGCCGGCGACGCTGCGCCCGGCCGGTTCACTTCCGGTTAAAGTTGCCGCAACCACTCGGCGGTCTTCAAGAATTCGCTGCACCGCTTCGGAGCCGACCAGCAGAGTTTGAAACGCGCCTTCGGGGAATCCAGCGCGACGAAAAATATCGTCAATTGCCAGCGCACATTGCGGCACGTTCGAAGCGTGTTTGAGCAGGCCGACATTGCCGGCCATCAACGCGGGGGCTGCAAAACGAAAGACCTGCCAGAACGGAAAGTTCCAGGGCATCACAGCCAGCACCGGCCCGAGCGGCTGAAAGCGAACAAAACTTTTTTTGGCATTAGTCTCGACCAGCTTATCCGCTAGCTGATGTTTCGCGTTTTCGGCGTAGTACCGACAGACCAACGCGCACTTTTCCGTTTCGCCCACGGCGCCCTTGATTGGCTTGCCCATTTCCGTAGTCATCAGCCGGGCGATATCGTTTTTCTCAGTCTCCAGAATCTCGGCAGCGCGCGTCATCTTTGTCGCGCGTTCCTCGAAAGTAGTGTGACGATAATCGCGAAAAGTCTGTGCCGCGCGCTCCAGTTTCTCCTCGATTTCCGAGTCGGTAAGCGGCTCGAAGGTCTTTATCGTTTTACCGTCGCCTGGGTTGATGGATGCGATGGGCATAGAGTCCCCCTTGATCAATTGGACTGTTTTCGTTTTCGGATTATAGTCCGAGATCGGTCGGGTGGAGTAGGCGTGGCTCTAGGTTGGTAATTCGGGAAGCGTCCGCGGCTTTGCCGCATTCCGTGCGGAAAGGCTCTTCCTTTCCGGCAGGCCCTTTCTTTTGAGGCTGCGCCTTCTTACTTGTGCCAGCCGATTTGATCGAGATCCATGAGTAGCGGTATCGTTTTCCAATGGTCTTCGTTGCCAACACCGGATACTAGACCAGCGATAATTTTCCGCGCGTTCAACCACACCGGCCCGCACTGAATTCTGATGAATGTAGTTGGCCTTCTCAATAAAACCATTTTCAGTGGTTACCAATTTCACGTTTGGGTGGTGATCCCACAGGGAATGTTTGTATTCACGTGGACCTTGCCGAGTGCCTGAGCTTCGCAAAGCGACACGTCGTGGCCAGACTCCTTCAAGAAATTGATAATTCGCCGGCTTGCGATACCATTTACGTATCGCAGGACAGCCGAGGGTTTTCTCGGTGAGCCGATGAGCACATGTATGTGGTCCGGCATTATCACGTAGGCGAAGAGCAATAAGCTGGCTGAGGTGCGAGCTTCTTTTAGAGCGCCGCACATCAGTTCTTTCAGTTTGTCGGTCTGAAAGACGCGGAGCCGCTTAGTCGCGACTGAAGTCAGATAGTAAACTGGCGAGTCTTTGGAAACGCGAAACATGAGGCGCAGCCTCCTTTGATGCGGACTTACGGAAAGGCTGAGCCTTTCCGCACGGAAGGCGGCAAAGCCGCGCGATATTGCGAAAGATGGTCTGTCGACGTTGATGTTGTTACGGCTGGAGGCGCGCCCGCGTCAACCCCTGCCTTTACACCGCTGCAATTGAATTGCGAAAGAATTCTTGTATTCTGGTTGAGTCATGACTAAACCCAAGCGTCTCGACAAATTCGGTATCGCTGCCGCACTGCATGAAATTGCGGCGCTGCTTGAGTTGAAGGGTGGGAAGGATCGCTTCAAAGCTCGCGCTTATCAAGCGGGCGCGCGCGTGGTTGGCGGCATGTCCGACGATATCGGCGAAGTGGTGCTCGAAAACAGATTGACTTCCATGCGCGGAATTGGAAACGCGCTCGCTTCGCAGATCGAACAGCTTTACCTTACCGGCGAATCTTCGGTCTTGCGCGGATTGAAAAAAGAATTTCCTCCCGGCATAGTCGAGCTTTCAGGAGTGCCGGGACTTTCCATCAGCAAGATAAAGGCGCTGCACGATGCTCTGGGCATCACCTCGATCGACGAGCTGAAGCGTGCGGCTGAAGCGGGGCAGATAAAAAGTCTCAAGGGCTTCGGTGCAAAGACGGAGGCAAAACTGCTTGAGACAATTACCGGCCATCGGCAGCGTGCGAAGATCGAGAACCGTCTGCATCTGCACCGGGCGCTGCAAGCGGCGCAACAAGTCGCAAATTATCTTCAGACGTCCCGCGATACGAGTGAAATCAGTTTCGCCGGCTCGTTGCGGCGTTGGCAGGAAACAGTCGGCACCATCCGCCTGGTAGCCAACACCAAACAGCCCGCGACGTTAATCGAACATTTCCTGCGCTTCCCACTCATCGTTCAGGTAATGGAGAAGATGGAAGAGGCGTGCACGGTGCAGATTGCCGAGGGCGCGCGCGTTTCCCTGGTTGCGGCCCGGCCGGCGGAGTTTACCCTCGCGTTGTTAACCGAAACCGGATCAAAAGCGCATGTCAGTAAGTTGCAGCAGATCGCGAGCGGTGAAGGTGTCAAGTCAAATGGCAAACAAGCGAAAGCTCGCAAAAGTCCATCGCGAAAGTCCTCTCGATCTTCTGAACTACAAAGCGAGGAAGACATCTATCAGCAGTTAGGAATGCAATACATACCGCCGGAGCTGCGTGAAGATGAAGGCGAGATTGAAGCCGCGTTGGCTGGAAAACTGCCGGAGGATCTCGTCACGCTGGAAGACATCCGCGGGATGGTCCACTGCCACACGACCTATTCAGACGGCAAGCACTCAATTGAAGAAATGGTGCGCGCGGCTGAGGCAATGGGGATGAAATACGTAACGATCACGGACCATTCACCTACCGCTTCTTACGCGGGCGGACTGACCGTCGAACGTCTCAAGCGGCAATGGGACGAGATCGATGAGGTGCAGCAAAGGGTTGGGATCAAGATCTTGCGGGGAACGGAATCAGACATCGTCGCCAGCGGCCAACTCGACTATCCCGATCCGATTCTCGAAAAGTTTGACGTGATCGTTGCCAGCATTCATTCGCGTTACAAGATGGACTCCGCAAAAATGACTAAGCGCATCGTTACGGCCATGCGCCAGCCGGTGTTCAAAATTTGGGGACATGCGCTGGGGCGTCTCATTCAGCGTCGTCCGCCGTTCGACTGCGATATCGAACAGATTTTGGATGTGATCGCCGAATCGCGCGCGGCGATTGAGGTCAACGGCGATCCGTGGAGGCTCGACATGGAGCCGCGCTGGATTCGCGAAGCGCGAAAACGCAAGATCAAGTTTGTGATTTCAACAGATGCTCATTCGACGGGTGCGCTTAACAACTTGAAGTATGGAGTAGGCATCGCGCGCAGAGGTTGGTTAAGAAAGTCTGAAGTCTTGAACACGCTCAGCGTCAAACAATTTCAGAAAGCAGTGAGACCTGCATAGCGGTAGTCTAAAATGACGTGTCTTTTCTGTGGAATCATCAGTGGCGAAATCAGCGCTACCGTCGTGTTCCAGGATGATATCTCGCTAGCCTTTCTCGATCACCGCCCGCTGTTTCCGGGCCATTGTTTGCTGATACCAAAGAATCACTTCGAAACTTTAAGCGATCTTCCGACCGACCTGGTCGGGCCCTTCTTTAGAAATGCGCAACTGTTAACGCGGGCGGTGGAGCTTGCGATGGCAGCGGAAGGCTCTTTTGTGGCGATGAATAATCGCGTGAGTCAGAGCGTTCCGCATCTGCACGTGCATATTGTGCCGCGCCGTAAGAAGGATGGTTTGAAAGGATTTTTCTGGCCACGCAATAAATATGGAAACGATGCAAACATTGTGGCAGTGCAGAAAGCAATTCAGGCGGCGATTGCCGGCCTCCAAAAATAGTCAATGTTGGTAACCGGAGAAACGCGTATGTTTGCACGACGCGCGACTTTTTCAGTATTGATAATTTTAACGCTGGTGGTTGCCGGCCCCGGGCAAAGCTCGGCGCAAAAGCCGGTGCAGAACTCCGTGGCGCAAAAGGCTTCGCTGGAAGATCTCGCCTGGCTTAGCGGATGTTGGGAGGGACGTCAGGGCCAGGCGATCGTAGAAGAAATCTGGTCAAAGCCCGCCGGCGGATCGATGCTCGGCCTCGGCCGAACAGTCAAAGAAAATCGCACCGTTTCCTATGAATTCATGCAGTTTCGGGAAGAAAACGGAAGTCTCGTCTTTCTGCCTCAACCGCAGGGCGGCACGCGCGTAGCTTTCCCACTCAAAGATTCTTTTGGAGGAAGACTCACGTTTGAGAATAAAGAACACGACTTCCCGCAAAGAGTGATCTACGAGCCGAAGGGCGCACTACTCCTGGCGGCAATCGAAGGAACATACAAAGGAAAACAGGAGCGCGAGGAATATCAGATGAGAAAAGTTCGCTGCAATCCGAAGGATGAATAAGCGAAGTTTTCATATTTACTCCAGTAAACTTTCGAGTCGCAGTTTCGTTTCGCAAATCTTTTCCGCTCCCAAAAAATAAAACACATAAAAATTTGATCTTAAAAATGCATTCGCGTATAA
>DASYMB010000250.1:0-6401 GCA_036009285.1 Pyrinomonadaceae bacterium
AACTTCGCGGTTCCTACTATTCACGATTTACGGTTCACGATTCACTACGATCTAATATTCATTCGTACACCCGGTTGACAAAGAAAAGCTGATGCACGTACATTGAAATTCCTCTTGCTGGGAGGTCGTCTAACGGTAGGACTGCGGACTCTGAATCCGCCTATCGGGGTTCGAATCCCTGCCTCCCAGCCAAACATTCCCTATTCATCGACGGCTAATACTTGGCAACCGTCGGATCAACTTCATCGGACCAGGCGGTGATGCCGCCTTTGAGATTGATGAGGCGCCCGGGGTATCCGGCCTGCTTCAAAGCGGCAATGCCCTTAGCGCTTCGCACCCCCGCTTTGCAGTGGACCACCGTCTCGCGCGCAGGATCGATTTCATTCATGCGCGCGACCACTTGCCCCAACGGGATGAGCTTCGTTCCGGGGATGCGCGCGATGTCGTATTCGAACGGCTCGCGCACGTCAATTATCTGCAGATCCTGGCCCCGAGCGATCCGTTCGCCCAGTTCTGTTGCGGTGATCTCTTCAAGTGCGGCCGGCTGCTCGTCCGGCTGTGCGCGCAAACCACAAAACTCTTCGTAGTCGATCAATTCCTTAATGGTCGGATTCTCGCCGCACGCCGGGCACTTTGGATCTTTGCGCAACTTGAATTCGCGAAACTTCATTTGCCAGGCGTCGAACAGCAGGAGACGATTGACGAGCGTGTCTTCCGCGCCCAGGATCAGTTTGATTGTTTCAGTTGCCTGAATCGCGCCGACGATGCCCGGCAAAACCCCCAGCACTCCGCCTTCAGCGCAGGACGGAACCAGCCCGGGAGGCGGCGGCTCGGGATAGAGGCAGCGATAACACGCGCCCTGCTTGGCCCAGAACACACTCGCCTGCCCTTCAAAACGAAAGATCGATCCGTAGATATTTGGTTTACCGGTGAGGACGCAGGCGTCGTTTACGAGGTAGCGAGTGGGGAAATTGTCGGTGCCGTCGACGACAATGTCATAGTTGGCAAAAAGCGCGAGGGCATTCTGGCTGGTCAAACGCGTCTCGTGCGTTTCAATTTCGATGTGCGGATTTATATCGCGCAGACGATCGCGAGCCGACTCAATCTTCGGCCGGCCAATGTCGGCAGTGCCATGAATAATCTGCCGCTGGAGATTCGAAGCTTCTACAACATCGAAATCGACCAGACCAATGCGACCCACGCCGGCGGCGGCGAGATACATCCCCACAGGGGCGCCTAATCCCCCGGTGCCGATCATCAGCACGCTCGCGGCTTTCAACTTTCGCTGACCTTCGAGACCAACCTCCGGCATTATCAAGTGGCGACTATAACGCGCGATTTCCTCGTTTGATAACGACGGTAAAGCAGGCGCCACTTCGGCTTCAGTGATGACGCCGCCGGCTATCGAAGGAACAATCATGACCGTATCGCCGTCCTTCAAAGTGGTCTCAGCTCCCGATTGATGGCGCACGTCTTCGTCGTTAACGTAGATGTTAACAAAACTTCGCAGCGCGTTCTCATCGTTGTAGAGATGGCGGCGTAGTTCTGTGTGAAGCGAGGTCAAACGATCCAGGGCCTCGCCTGCCGTTGCCGCTTCTACCTCGACGCGTGCGTTGCCACCGGTAAACTGTCGCAGCGCAGTTGGAATATTTATCGTGACTGACATGACTGAAGTTCCTTTCAAGATACTTCCACTGACATTTGTTCCTCATTAAAACGCGAGCGGTCCGCCTCCATCTCCCACGAGCGAAGATCCCCCGCCGCGCCCGCGCTTACGGAAACGACGAGGTATGAAAACATGGGCCAGGCGTGCTCGAGATCGTACTCGGAGGGCACCGCCGGATGATCCGGATGCGAGTGATAGAAACCGACTACGTCTAGTCCTCTAGCCTCCGCGTGACGTTCCCCGCGCATTAACTCTTCGGGTCGAATCAAAAACCGATTGCGCTTCGCCTGCTCCTCGCGGGCGTTTGAGATTGGGTAGATTTCAGTGACGATCTTCAATCCGTGCTCAGCGAAGCTGCCGAGCACGAGTCCGCAGCATTCGTGCGGATAATCGCGCTCGCCATGCGCCGCGATGTCGGTCCGATGATTTTCAGCTAGTTGGATCACATCTGTAATATGGCTCAGCCGGTGGCCGCTCGATCCTTTGGAGTGCGGTGACCTGTCACCGCTTTGGTCGGCTGCTACCTGTCGCAGCCCTGGTAAATTGAATCCGCTGCAGCAAGCGGCGCCAAGCCGCCGCTGGCAAAAGCGGTGACAGGTCACCGCACTCCAAAAAGGCAGCTTTGTTTCTACTCAAGGTATCTTTCCCCGCCATCGCAAAGGATCGTCACCACTACCGAGTCTTCTGTTAAGGACAGAGCCAATCGCAGCGCAGCAAATACATTCGCGCCGGAACTAGTGCCAACCAGCAGGCCCTCCTCCCGCGCCAGCCTCTGAACCATTGCTTGCCCGTCTTCGGTTGTCACTTCGACGTTCTCGTCGGCCAGCGCCGGATCGTAGATACCTGGGACCATCGCCGTCGCCATGTGTTTCAATCCTTCGAGTCCATGGAAAGGAGAATCCGGTTGCATCGAGATTGTTCGCACTGCGGGATTTAGTTCTCTCAATCGCCGCGCAGTGCCGACAAAAGTTCCCGAGGTTCCCAGCCCGGCAATGAAATGTGTGATGCGACCTTCAGTTTGTTTCCAGATTTCCGGCGCTGTGGTTTCGTAGTGCGCGAGCCAGTTAGCCGGATTGTTGTATTGATCCGGATAGAAATATTTTTCCGGCTCCTTTGCAAATAATTCGCGTGCAATTAACTGCGCGCCATCGGTGGCGAGCAATGGATCTGTTTCAATCAACTCCACGCCAAAGCTGCGCAGAATTTTCCTGCGCTGGGTGCCGGCATTCTTAGGCAAACAAATGGTGACCGGATAACCACGCGCCGCCCCAATCATCCCGTAAGCGATGCCCGTGTTTCCGCTGGTAGCATCGAGTATTGTCATGCCGGAACGCAACCGCCCGCTTCGCTCGCCCTCGAGAATCATGGATAGCGCCGGCCGATCCTTCACGGAGCCTCCCGGATTCAAATGTTCAGCTTTGGCGAAGAGTTCCACGCCCGCCGGCAAATCTCGCGTGACGGTTCGCAGACGAATCAACGGCGTATTGCCGATGCTTGATTCGACTGAATCACAGCGGACCGGATGAACCAAATCTTTCATTAATGCGCACACCATAATTATTGCCAAGCAGAGCCCGCGCGTTAGCAAGGGCCTCGTTCCGGAGCCCTGCACGTTCCCCAGCCCTTCCTAACGGTCGGGCTTCTGCTGGTAGTCTATCAATGTAAAAAACCAAGCCGGTCGCGAATCCTTTTCAGGGTCGCGACCGGCTTTTGGAAACTTTGTTGCGCTTAGCTATCTAACTCAACTGCTGATCACGCTTCTCAAAGCCCACCCGGTCGCGTTCTGACACCAGACGCAACAGGTGCAACGACAGCAGCAGTAATAGCAAGCGTTGTGCATGATTTCGATTGACGCCGACAACTATAGGAAGGCGCAGATACGATGTCAAGGCAGTGATGGCAAAGCCAACGATGAGTTGGCAGGCGATTGGAAAAGTCTTCGGGCTACTACATCGCTTGTAAAGCAAACTGTTAGTTTGCTGAGTTGGGATTGCCTCTCCAGGTTGAGAGGAGTCGCTACGGACGCAAACTAACAGTTTGCTTTACACGACCGACGCAAAGTAATAGTTTGCGTTACGCATCCTTCGTGCAACCCCTCTTAGAAATCAAACTTAATCGCCAGTTGCAATTGCCTCGCAGTATTAATCGAGCGTGGCAGCCCAAAGGCATTCGCGGGCGCGGGACGCGCTAGCGTCAACGTGTTGGTGGCCGCGACCGGAGTGAAAGAGCTGTAGCGGTTAATATTCACAAAGGAAAAATAACCACCGCCAGGAGCGAGGCCGGTGTTGGCGCGGTTCCAGATATTGAAGCCTTCCAATATCAAACGAAGCTTCGCGGTTTCACCCAACTGGATGGTGCGCGTGATGCGAGCATCACTCTGGAAAACAGCGCCGGTGCGAAAACTATTGCGTCTAAGCCCGGGAACTCGATCATCGCGCGAATTCCCGTCGCGATTGATGTCGGCGCCTATCTGCGCTGAATAAGCAAACCCTGATTGCATCTGTGTAATGCCCGAGAAGCTGAAGTCGTTGAATAATATTCGCAGCAGTTTGTTGTCAGACTTCACCCTGCCAAGCTCGTAAACAGAACTGATCACGAATCGGTGCCGCTGATCAGAATCCGCGTAACCGAAGTCGTCGCGTATGTCGAAGGGATTCTGAACCACTTTGGAATCGTCGCCGCCTCCGGGAACAACCGACGTCTGATCGGGCTTGTCGTCTTCAGCTTTCGAGAAGGTGTAAGAAACCAGAAACTGTGAACCGGAGCCCTTGAAAAACGGCACCAACTTCGACGGAGAAAATCGCCGCCGCGCTTGAATGGCAAGTCCGTGGTAGCGGGAGTTTGCGGAATCTTCAAACAGGTCAATGCGAGTGTAATTCAGGAACGGTCGCAAGGGCGTGGTGGTGGTAAATGACGTCGCTTGCGGCACACATCCCGGCAGCGGTGCAGTTCCCTGACCCGGGAACCGTTGAATTGTAAACGTCTCCAGGGAAACCGGGTCGACCGCCGTGGTAGCCACCGGAGGACAAAGATTAATATCGCGCGTGCGTGAAAGGTGCGTGCCGCGGAAGTACATGTAATTAACCGCGAGACTGATGTTCTTGAAGATTTCGCGCTCAACGCCGATCCTTCCTTGTTGTACCAAAGGTTGCTGGTAGTTATTGGAAAAAAGAAAGAGATTGGGACGTTGTGCGCCCAGGGCCGGCGGCGCAGTGAAAACGTTCGGATAGATTGGACAGGGATTCGGTGTTGCGGTGCAGTTCAGAGTTACGCCGAGAATGTTGATGCCGTTGTTTGAATGCGTGGTGCCCAGCATGATCGCCGTGGTGCGACCGTAAAACAGTCCGTAGCCGCCACGCAACACCGTCTTGTCATTGAATGCATAACTAAAACCGGCGCGCGGTCCGAAGTTGTTGCCGTCGTCCGGCTTCCGGCTGGTATCCAACCCGGCAGCCACGAGCGCTGCATCGGGATTCTTAACCGGAGGTTGGGCCATAAACTGCCGGTCGTAACGAAGCCCGAGATTGAGCACGAGTTTTGGATTAACCCGAAGGTCATCCTGGAAAAAAATCGCAAAGTCCGTACTGTTAGGGTTGGTGGTCGCGCCGGAAGTGCCCGCGCCCGCGAAATTTTGTGAAAACGCTGAGGGCGTGTTCTTCTGAAAAGCTTCATAGCCGGACGTCGCTACTCCGGTAATCGGACTGAAAGTGTACTGCCCCGAGAAAAACCCCGGGAAGAAATTGAAGATGCGATCGCGGTTAACATCGAAGCCGGCCTTGAAAGCATGGCGACCCATCGCAAAAGAGATGTTGTCGATAACCTGAAACCTTTTGATGGTCGTCTCGCGCGGGCTGAAATTATTGCGCCCAATAAGCAGGAAGCCCGAGCCGGTATTGATTTGCGCTTCCGGTTGCGTGCTGTTTGCAGTTCCCGGCTCGCGATCTTTCGCCACCTGAAAACGCAGCTCGTTAACTACGCTACTGCTGAGAGTGGAAACGAGCGCACCGGAAAACGTCGTAGTCTTGGCGATACTGTTGCCGGAGTGTTCCTGGGTTCCCAGGGAGCCGCTAAACTCATTGTTCGCGCCGGTGAAGTTTTGTTGATTGAACCGCAGCGAAAGTTGATGCTTGGTGTTCAGCGCGATGTCACTCTTTACCATGAAGACGTCTTGATTGCGATTGATAGGATAAGTCGCGAGCTTCGGTAACAGCAGCGCTTGGATCGCGGCTGGCTGCGTAAAGAAATTTGGCGGATCCAGAAAATTCGGCAACTGCTGCCGCTGACCATCATAGGTGAAGAAAAAGAACGCCTTGTTCTGCTTGATTGGACCACCGAGGCGCGCGCCAAACTGGTTAATCTGAAGCGGCGGACGTTTGTTTGGAAGACCACGAATAAACTGCGAGGCTTTGAGCTGCGGCGTGTTCGCGTTTAGCGCTTCGTCACGGAAGAATTCAAAACCGCCGCCATGAATGTTGTTCGTGCCGCTCTTGGTTACCACGTTGATGACCGCGCCGCCCGCTCGGCCAAACTCCGCCGAAAACCCATTCTGATTTACCTGAAACTCCTGCACCGATTCTTCAGAGAATTGATAGGGCGGGCGCACGCCGGTGCGGCCAAACGACTGGCCAAAGAACGTGTTATTATTGTCGACCCCATCCACTTGCAGACTGTTGAGCGTGCCCTTCTGGCCGCCGACGGACAGGTCGCCTTCGCGGTTCTGATCGCGAATCACTCC
>DASYMB010000251.1:0-10163 GCA_036009285.1 Pyrinomonadaceae bacterium
GACCCTGGTTCAGAAGGGTGGAACAAACAGCTTCACCGGAACTGACTTCCACAACCGCGTCGCCCGGGTTTACCAGGAAGGCGCCGGCCTGGTTGTGGCCGCCAATCTCGAACGGCTCATCGAGAAAACGAAGCCCGAGATGATTAAGGGGGCAGGCGGCGAGCAGCGTGAGAGCGCGCTGAAACAACTCGGCATCCTGAACCTCAAATACTTCGTGCTCGATCAAACGACCGCTGCAGGCAAGACGCACACTCAAGCGACCGTTTCTTTCAGCGAAGCGGAGCGCGGCATTCCATCGTGGCTCGCAGACCCGGGACCAATGGGTTCACTCGAATACATTTCGCCGGATGCGAATGTGGTCGCAGGCTTCGTTGTCAGAGACCCGGTGAAGTTAGTCGACGATTTGCTGGGCGTGATTGAAACCGTGTCGCCCGACCTGCGGAAGAACCTGGACAAGCAGCAGGCGGATCACGGCCTGGATATTCGCCGGGATATCGCCGCGCCGTTGGGTGGCGAGTTTGCCTTCGCGATTGATGGTCCAATTCTGCCGACGCCGTCGTGGAAGATGGTGTTTGAAGTTAACGACTCGGCGCATCTGCAGCAAACGCTCGAGCGTGTTGTAGGTGAAATCAACAAAGAAGCCGCGAAGTTCGGCAAGACTGGTTTGGTTTGGGACCGCGCTGACATTGGCGGCCGCGCTTACTACACGCTGAGGTCTGCCGATTTCGGAGTTGAAGTGAACTACACGTACGTGAATGGTTACGTGGTGATGGGACCAAGCCAGGCGATGGTCGCGCGGTCAGTGCAGATGCAGGCGCAAGGCTATACGCTGCTGCGGTCACAGCGTTTCACGGCTGGCTTGCCGGCCGACGGCAACGCAAACTTTTCGGCGCTCTTCTATCATAACCTGGCGCCTTTAGTGCAGCCGTTTGCGGAACGCATCGCAAACTCGGCGGGCAATTTACCAGCGGAGCAGCAAGCGGCAATCAAGTCGATGGCTGCCGACATGCCGCCCACGCTCGCCTATGCTTACGCGCAGGGAGATAGCATTACGTTCGCAGCCAACACCGAAGGTGGACCATTCGGATTGAGTCCGGCAACGTTGCTGGGCGTGCCAAACTCATTGGAAATTCAGCACATCCTGCAACAGGGTATGAAGCATTAAGGACATTCCTGCTTACAGTAGGACCGGCATTCCTGCCTGCAGTAAGACAGGCATTCCTGCCTGTCTATGAAAGTGGGAAAGCATTCATGCCAGGGGTAGGACAGACAGGAATGTCTGTCCTACTCAATGCCACAAAGAAAGGAACTAATCATGATCAGTCTTCTTAAGAAATCTCAAACCCTGGGGATCATACTGGCGACGTCGGTAGTCTTCCTGCCGGCTTGTACACATCGAAAGATTGTTCAACTCGACTCCCACAGGATCACCGTTTCGCGCCACGGCTTCGAAAAGAAATTTCTCGTCATTGAACAGAAATCCGGACCCAGGTTTGAGTATGCCGGAGTTAGTGCTGATGGTAAGGGTCTAAAGGTCTCAATCGAAGGCGACAAGGTCACCATCAATGGTGTCGACGGCCAATTGCGCCCTGGAGACACCGTGCTTATCAGCGATGATGGTGTTGCCGTGAACTCGTTGGATTATGGTGAGTCTGAAAAATATCTTCAGGCCAACAACTCGGCAGCAAACGCGGCCGCTAGAAACTAGCTCAACTCTTTTGGAGTGCGGCGACCTGTCGCCGCTTTGGTCCGCGGCGACCTGTCGCCGCAACTCGGCAACGACCCAATTCAACGAAGGCTGCGACAGGTCGCAGCCGACCAAGGCGTTGACTGGTCAGCGCACTCCATAGCGGATGCTTAATCTCAAATGAAACTCATCTCCATCTCCTTCGGCTCCTGGTTGGTTGGCCTCTCGGCCCTCCTATTTACGTTCCTGGTTGTTGAGGGCGAAAGCGTGAGCGCAGCCGACCTCAAAGGCGCAACCATCACTTCTCTAATCATCGCCGCACTGCTCTTCTCGCTGGCCTACGCTCCATCCCTGTTCTGGTTGCGTAAACGTCTCGGCGGTTGTCGACCCGCGGCGCTTTTCCCGGTGGCCTCTGCGCTGGTTCTCAACCTTCCGGTTTTTTTGATCGGAATTTTGGCAATCGGTAGAACTTTAGGCGCCGCCGAAGCGTTTGCATTCATCGGTGCATTCGTGTTGATGGGAACTGCCTTCGGTCTCGCTTTTGTTTGGAATTATCACAACCGGGATATAAAGTCTGCAAGATGGCATTAGCTGAAACTGTTCCGGAAGCTGCAATCGTTCGCAACCCGGCGGACTTCACCCCCGTAATCGACCTCAACGATCTGAGCGTCAAGTTTGGCAGCCGCCCAATCCTGCAAAATCTTCAAGGCGAACTACGCGGACGTGCTATCGGCCTGCTTGGTCCAAACGGAGCCGGCAAGACCACCTTGATCCACACGCTGTTGGGTTTCCATCCGCCGTCTTCCGGCACCGCTCACATCTTCGGCCAGGACATTATTACGGAAGCGAAACGAATTCGATCGTTAGTAGGGTATATGCCTGAACGCGATTCGTATATCGCGAAGATGAGCGCGGTGCATTTCGTGCGGCTGATGGCTGAGCTGTCGGGCTTGCCGTCGGAGGCGGCGCTCGAACGCGCACACGAAGCGCTTTTTTATGTGGGTCTGGGAGAAGCGCGCTACCGCAGTCTTGATACTTATTCGCTGGGCATGAAGCAGCTTGCCAAGTTGGCCCAGGCAATCGTCCACGGCCCGCGACTAATCTTCCTCGATGAACCTACCAACGGTCTCGATCCGCCGGCGCGTCAGCGAATGATCCGGCTGGTGCGCGAAATTCGCGACAGCGGGAAAGCCAACATAGTTTTGTCGTCGCATTTGCTGCGCGACGTGGAAGAGTGTTGCGAGGAGATTTTGATTCTGAAAGATGGCCGGCTTGCCGTCTATTGCAATCTCGAGGAAGAACGCAAATCAAATCGGAAATTCTTGTTACTGGAAACTCGCGGCGATCAGGATAAGTTTGCGGAAGCTATCGGCGGGCTTGGCTGTGAATACGCGATTACCGGCGACCACCGCGTTAAAGTCGTATTACAGGGTGGCATCGAGGTGCGCGATCTTTATCGCCTTGCGTCACAGTTTGATGTGCAAATCAGGCGCCTGAGTTACAAGCGCGATTCCCTGGAAGACATCTTCCTTAAAGCGATGGAGAACGGCCATGGCGGTTTATGAGCATACTTACAAACAGTATCTCGGCAAGCTGACTCCTGAATGGAGCCGGTTCCTGGTGATTCCGCGGCACGCGTTTCGCGACGTGTTTAAGTCGAAACTCTTTACTGCGTTTTTCGTCGTCTGTTTTGTTCCTCTCCTGGTCGAGGCAATTCTTATTTACCTCCATCACAATGTGAACGCGCTCGCGATCTTGAAGGTCGATGTCAGAGAATTAATTCCCATCGACGCTTCTTTTTTCCAGACCTTCGTGAACCTGCAAGCCAGCTTTGCGTTCTTCGTGACCTTACTGGTTGGGCCGCCGTTGGTCGCGCGCGATCTGAGAAACAATGCTCTGCCGCTTTATTTGTGCCGTCCCTTTTCGCGGACGGAATATGTGCTCGGAAAAATGTCAGTGCTGTTGATTCTGCTTTCGGCGATCACCTGGATGCCACAGTTACTATTGTTTCTGTTCCAGTCATACCTCGAAGGCGCGAGTTGGTTTTTAGACAACCTGTCGCTTGCCGGCGCTATTTTCATGAGCAGCTTGGTTTGGATTCTGCTGCTTGCGTTGCTTTCACAAGTCGTGTCGGCCCTGGTGAAATGGCGCGTCATCGCTAGCGCCGCGCTACTCGGCATCTTTTTTATTCCGTCAATCTTCGGCGAATTCGTGAACCAGATTTTTCAAACGCGCTGGGGCAACATCATCAGCCTGGGAGCATTGATGACAAACGTTACCAGAGGACTTTTCGGCACCTTTGTACAAGCTTCCGGACACATGACTGCCTGGGACGGGCGAGTCGGCCGCGAAATCATCATGAACGAGCCGCCGCTTTGGGCGTCGTGGTTTGCGCTGTTTGTAGTTTGCGCTATCTGTCTGGCGCTCCTCTCGAGAAGGGTCAAGGCGTACGAAGTGGTGCGGTAGCGCCAGGCAGAAGCCCGACCGTCAGGAAGGGCTCTGTCTTTTTTGAGGTATGTTTCCGATTGGCGGAAGCTGAGCCCTTCCTGACGGTCGGGCTTCTGCTTGATTTTGGAGTTCTTGGCGCCTTGGCGGTTATTTAATAATGAACAACGCTTCACCAACAACGATCGACTTCGAGGACGTCTCCAAATTTTACGGGGAGATACTTGGAGTAAACCGCGTCAGCCTTCAGATTGCGCCGGGCATTACCAGTCTCGTCGGACCAAACGGGGCGGGGAAGTCCACGTTAATGAATTTGATGACCGGACTGCTTCGTCCCAGTCGCGGGCGGATCGCGGTTCTTGGCATCCCCACCGATCAGCCGGAGTTGCTGTTTCGCAAGCTGGGTTACTGCACGCAGTTTGATTCATTCCCGCGTGGACTGACGGGGCGTGAGTTCATCAAGTCGTTTCTGCTCGTTCATGGTTTCGACAGGAAGAAAGCGGAAGAGTTGACAGTCACCGCGCTCGAGCGCGTCAGTCTGCTGGATGCAGCGAATCGAAAGATCGCGGCGTACAGCAAGGGGATGCGGCAGCGCATCCGACTGGCCCAGGCAATCGCCCATCAGCCCGCGGTGCTGATTCTCGACGAGCCGTTGAATGGATTGGATCCGATGGTGCGCGCAGAAACTATCGCGCTGTTTCGCAAACTTGCCGCGGATGGCTTACACCTGATCATCTCGAGCCACATTCTGCATGAAGTGGACATGATGTCGGACCGCGTTATCCTGCTCAACAACGGCTACGTAGTTGCGGAAGGAAACGTCCACGGTGTTCGCGATGAGATGGCAGAACACCCGATGCAGATTCTGATACGCTGCGATAAGCCGGCAAAACTCGCGGCCCGTGTTTTCGATAAAGATCACGTGGTTGAAGCGAGGCTGCACGACGATCGCCTGGGGCTTTTTGTAAAGACGCGAGATGCGGATCGTTTTTATCTGCTTTTGAATCGTGTCGTCGCTGAAGGGGAGATTAATATTGAGTCGATTGCGCCGGTTGACGACGACTTGAGCGCCGTTTACCAGTACCTGATCGGCTCGGAAGGAAGCAGCTCATGATTTGGAGTGCGGCGATCAGTCGCCGCTTTGGTCCGCGGCCACTTGATCCCGCCAGCGCATGGACTCCTTCGAACGAAGGCTGCAACAGGTTGCAGCCGACTAAAGCGCTGACAGGTCAGCGCACTCCAAATTATGAGCTTGGTTTAAGATCATGAGTAGTTCAACTGTGGACATTGCACCGGAACGGAAGACGGGAAAACGACCCTTACCGTGGTCGCTTTGGTTTCGTCAGATTCGTGCGATCTTCCGCCTCGAGATTGAGAAAAACTTTCTCGGGCGGCGCTCGATCCTGCTTTATCTCCTCGCCTTGTTGCCCATAGTTCCGCTGGTTTTGCTGGCCCCGTTTACCCCGCCCGGACGCGAATGGCAAGACTTCACGCAATACAACATGATCTTCGCCGTTTTTTATGGCGGGCTCATTCTTCGTACCGTAGTCTTCTTCGGTTGCGCCTGGATATTCATGAATCTCTTTCGCGGAGACATCATCGACAGAAGTTTGCACTTCTATTTTTTGAGTCCAGTGAGGCGCGAGGTGTTGGTTGTCGGGAAGTATATTTCCGGATTGGTTACATCAATCATTCTCTTCAGCGGCACGACGATCATCTCGATGCTTTTGCTTTATCTGCCACATTTTCCTTCGGAGAGTTCTCGTTTCTTCTTCGACGGTCCGGGCATGGGACAACTGCTTACTTACTCGGGAATCACGATTCTCGCCTGTATCGGCTACGGCGCATTCTTCCTCGTGGTTGGCCTGTTCTTCCGTAATCCGATCATTCCTGCGATCGTGCTTTACGGTTGGGAGTGGCTGAATTTCCTGATGCCGCCGCTCTTGAAAAAGATCAGCGTTATTCACTATCTCAACTCGCTTGCCCCTGTTCCGGTTTACGAAGGGCCCTTCGCGGTTGCCGCTTTACCAACCCCTGCCTGGATCGCTGTGCCGAGTCTAATCCTTGTAACTGTGTTAGTGCTGATCGTAGCCAGCTATCGGATCCGCCATCTTGAGGTGAACTACGGCAGCGACTGAAGGCGGTGAATAGTAAATAGTGAATGGTAATTAGGGAACTCGATGGCAACTGACCTTCTCGCCAAGAGAGCAATGGGCACTGCATAATGCAAGCATAACCATTAATCTTTACCGCTCTTCCGACTCACGAACGGATTATCCTTCACCCAAAAGCGCCACGGTTTATCTTTCCACTCCTCAGCGTAATCAATTCCAATGCGAAGCCCGCTGGCGATTTGCGAGCGGAGAATGCTTTTATGCTCCTCGATCCAGACGCACTCGCCCAGCAGATCCGCAGCGTCAAGGGTGCGATCTATGCCCAGCGCGATACAAAGCTTTCCTGGTCCATTGGTTAGATTGTGATCAGCCTGACCGCGGCGACGTTTGCGTATCAATTCTATTCCTTCAACCGGCTCAACGGCGCGTATCAAGATCGCGTGCGGGGTCTCCGCAGCATTCGTCACCACGTTGAACTGGTAATACATGCCGTAAACAAAAAAGACGTAGGCCGTTCCGCCAATGCCATACATCGTCTCAGTGCGCCTCGTGCGTCGCCCCCCGTAGGAATGTGCGGCGCGATCCTGCGGCCCGCGGTAAGCCTCAACTTCCACGATTTTCCCGGATACTCGCTCGCCGTTCGCGGCCGGAACCACCAGCAGCTTTCCCAGAAGTTCTCGCGCGACTGTCAGGACGTTGGTGCGCGTGTAGAATTCGCGCGGAAGTTTTTTATCCATTGTTCCTAAAGGCCCACCCTCGTGCTTCGATCCTTCAAAACCAGAGTCGCCACAACATTACAAACGTAATCACGAAGCCAATCACGACAACTGCGCGGCGCACGGTGGCTTGATCCACGCGCACCGCCACGCGCGCGCCGAAATATCCGCCCAACGTAGCCGCGCCGGCCATCAGCAGCGCGTCTGGCCAGACAACCAGACCCATGAGCGCAAAACTCAACACCGCAATGCTGTTGATACAGATGCCCAGAAAGTTCTTGATGCCGTTGGCGCGGTTAATGTCGTGCAGACCAAGCAGGCCCATCGCCGCCAACATCAGGATGCCGTTGCCGGCGCCAAAGTAACCGCCGTATATCGCCGAGCAAAACTGAAACACAATCGCACCCAACCACCACGAGATTTTCGGTTCGTCAACTATCGGTTGCAGACGCAGTCGTCGATTGATCGAACCCTGCGCCATGAAGAGTAGGGTCGCAAAAAGAATCAGGAACGGAACCAGACGCGCAAAAGTCGGAGCGGGCGTCCATATCAACAACCAGGCGCCCAACGCGCCGCCGACAACACTCGTGAGCCCAAGCCGGAAAAGAATCGCCGAACTGTTTTCCAGTTCGCGTCGATAACCAAACAGCCCACCAAAAAGTCCGGGCCAGAGCGCTACAGTACTGGTGGCGTTAGCGACTTTAGGATCGAGACCAAGCCAGATGAGCACGGGAAAGGTGATTAGAGTGCCGCCCCCGGCAATGGAATTGATTACGCCCGCAGCGAAAGCCGCAGCGATCATCATGAGCATGTTGGGGAGAGACATTAAATCAGTTTCGAGTTTCAGGTTTCGAGTTCTTGAAGGTCTAGCCATCGCAGTCTCTGGCTGGAGTGTTCCGGTTCCGAGCTTGAACTCGAAACTCGCAACTCAAAACTCAAAACTTCATCTTCGTTGTCATGTTAGGATGAGCCGTACAGTTTCACAAATCAGAATTTGAGGAGAACAGGCATGGGAGATGTAACTATTCGTCCGTCGAAGAATGGTCCATTAATCGTCGAAGGTGCAGTCGAGCTTTTTGACACCGAAGGCAACAAGATTACGGTAGACAAAAACCGCATTGCGCTCTGCCGCTGCGGCGCTTCATCGAACAAACCTTTCTGTGATGGTACCCACAGCCAGATTGGTTTTCAGGCGGCGGAGGCAATAAATCCTGCCAGCGCGGAATAATCGCTCGACTATCATGAGTCGAAGAACGATGCTGTTTGTTTTCATCCTCGTGTTGCTGGGAACGCTTTGGTCGGGGGTTCCCGCAGCGCGTTTGTCCACTTCCGCATCAATGAAGAGGAGCCTCCGCGTAATGACTTACAACATTCACGTGGGCGTGGGCATGGACAAGAAACTGGATTTGGAGCGCATCGCGGATGTGATCGGAAATGAACATCCCGATCTGGTTGGTTTGCAGGAGGTCGATCGAGGCGTCAAACGAACAGAGCTCAGGGATGAAATTCTTGAGCTCGCTAAACTCACCGGAATGGACTATGCCTTCGCCCACAACCTCGACTTTCAAGGTGGTCAATACGGTGTCGCTATCCTGTCGCGGTTGCCGATTCAGAAAATCGATCATCGGAAATATGAAAACCGGCGCGAGGCTGAGCGTCGCGGCATGATACGAGTTGAAGCTAAGGTCGATAACAGAGTAGTTAACTTTGTGACTACGCACCTCGATTATCAATACGAAGATGGCCGGGTCTTCGAAACTGAGCAGATGCTCGAGTTTCTTCAGGGTGTGAAGGGGCTGCTTATCGTCGTGGGAGATTTCAATGACGAGCCTTCCGGAGCTGCTTACAAGTTAATGCTCGGGAGATTTCAAGACGCGTGGATCACCGGGAAGACGAAGGGGGAGGGACTTAGTTATCCGGCGGACAAGCCTGCCAAACGAATCGACTATATCTTCACGCGCCAGTCGGATCACATACGAGCGAAGCAAGCGTGGCTGGTGACCACGCTTGCTTCGGATCATTTGCCCGTCGTCGCTGATCTTGAAATACGCTAGCCTTGCGAAACAGTTAGTTTGATTGGCGACGACGAAACAATCGCAAACTAACAGACTACGTTTGCGCGCGATTCTTAACCGCTCCCCTGATGTTAAGGAAAGCGAGGCACAGTTGCAGAAAGATGAGCGCATACGCTCGATCGTGCAAGCCCCAGGCTATCCATAGAACATTACTTAAGAGAAATAGCCAGAATCCCCAGTTCCTTTTGAACTTCTTCTGCGAAGCGACCAACCACGCCGCGACTACGGTCACCACCATTGCCGGCCATTGAATAGCGTCGAGCCAATCCATCCGCAAAAATTATCGCAGCCGCGTTAAGGAGTTGTCTCCGCGAGATTGGATTTGTATTTCGTGTTCGTCTGGCGATCGTTAATCTCGATGTATATCCAGCTCGGAGGAACTACGCCTTCCTCCAGTGCAAACCAGATGCTGCCAAGATCGGCCGACTTACCAAGTGCGCAAAATCCGTAGAGCCGTTTGCCGCGCGAATCGAAGAAGTCTACCCAGGAGCGCGAGGACTTATTGTTTAAGCCGCACGGAGGCAGCGCGGGCGCGGCGGCGAACAGCGCATCGGGGTAATCCGACTTATTGAACACGTCGTACTTATAACGAATCCAGTCCTTGCCACCGGTCGTGTAAAGTTCCGTTCCGGTCAGGTAAAGCACTGGATTCGGAAGGGGCGGAATGGGGGTCGGAGTTACGGCGGTGGCGCGAGCGGATCCATCGTTTGCCAGTATCACAAACATAACAGTCGCCAAAAGCATTATTATCGTTCTCGTTAATCTCATGGGCGATCCTTTCATTGAAGGGTGGAGAACAAAGATGTTTCGGTTCTGGGTTCCAAGTTGGGATTTAGCTGGGAGAGAATGCCACTAAACGTGGTCTACTTTCAAGAATCTTTTGCAATCAACCTATTTGGAGTGCAGCGGCAAACATAGCGCTTGGGATTCCCAGACGTTGCAAAGATCAGGAGATCCCAAAGCGCCGCCGTTTTCGGCGCACTCCAAAACCATCACTGAGGCCGGCCCAGCAGCCACGACTTAAGAATGCCGGGGTTGTCTTTGTTAGTCGCGAAATATTCCTGGATTAGTTTTGCATACAGATCGCGCCGATCGAAGGCCCTGAGCTCATGGCCGAAGGGCATCT
>DASYMB010000252.1:0-3376 GCA_036009285.1 Pyrinomonadaceae bacterium
TGTAGAGCCCGCGTTCTCTGGGGGCAATCACCCGGGATAGAAGTGCCGTCACACAGGGAAAAGTAAAAGCAGTTCCCAAAGGAATCAGCGCCACCGCCAGCGCTAGCATCCAGAGGTTCTGAGACAAAGGCATTCCGAGCACGCCGGTAGCCAGCAGCACGATGCCCAGCCGCGAGAGATTCGCCTCACCGAGCCAATCGACTGCGCGGCCGAGCAGAAGCACTCGCGCGAAAACCGAGATGGAGCCGATGTACATGAAGAAGTAACCAATCGTCTGCTCGGTGACTTGAAAGCGCGCGTTCAGGAAAAGCGCCAGCACCGAAAAACTTCCCTGGAAGGCGCCGATAGCGATGGCATAGATCCAGATGAGACGCGACGAAGGTTCACTCGAATGCGAGATGACGCGCCAGATTGCCTGCGACGAAGTGCGGCGTATCTCTCCGGCCTGCGGCTGCTCACTGAAGTCGCGCGACTCCTTCAGATAACGCGCGACGAAGATCATGTTAAGCAGACAAAGTGCCGCCGCGAATAGTCCCGGCGCCGCGCGTCCCATCTGCAACGTCGCCGGTCCGGGCAGCAGATCGCGTTTGCCTACTGCGATTGCAAAGGCGCCGAGCACCGGCCCGAGCGCCACGCCGAGATTGGTAGTTGCCGAGAGCCAACCTAGCGCTCGCGCGCGATCCTTAGGATCAGTTGAATCCGCGACGTAAGCCTGGATCACGCCGACCGTGCCGCCGCCCGCGCCCTGCACGATGCGCGAGATGAATAGGACCAGCAGCGAATGGGCGAAGCCGAAAATTAGATACGCGATGGCTGAGGCACCCAGCGCGATGAGCAGCGTGGGCCGGCGACCGACGCGATCCGAAAACCTGCCCCACATCGGCGCGCTCAAAAGTTGCGCGAAGGTGAAAGACGAGACGATGAAGCCCATGATCATTCCGATCCCAAAGTGCTTCCCCATTAGATCGAAGCCCGAGCCGCCGAGTGTCTTCACATAAAACGGCAACAGCGGAAGGATCATCAGCAGCCCCAGCATGTCGACGAAGGCGGTGGCCATGAGCGTGAATAGCTTGGCGGGAATCTTCCGCACTTCTCGCCAGAGCACATAGAGCAGCCCCGCCGCGATCGCGACGAGCAACACGATCACGATCGGCGAATGAAAAGACTGGGCGATGTTTTGCTGGATGATCATCAACTACTTGTGGCGTTAAGGCATGTCTCTCTCGGGCTCAACATAATACATGACATTTCTAAATCAACAGATTACTCCGGCGGCATTCGTCTTGCTCGGTTGCCGGTATGTTGTCCATTAACGTTCGAAAACACTCCGCCGCGAACGAGCGCTGCAAGCAATCAAGTTTGGGACCGGTGAAGAAGAAGTGTTTGAAATCCGTGACGAGATTTTCGAACTCACCAGAGCGCCTCGCTCGCCGTGAACGCGAAAGCGCGAACGGAATCGAAAGTCTAGCACTTTGCGAAATAGTCGCACCTGCAGTTGCTCATTGCGGGCGGGACGCCCGCGGTCCCAGTGAAGAGCTTGAGTTGTGCCGCGATGGTTATTACTAAACGTTGCCAAAGGCTATTGCGCGCTGCAGATCGAATCGATGGACGGAGTAATGATAGCGAGCTTGGCCAGGCCATGTCGCTCGAGAAGTTTGTTCAATGCCGGCAGACGCTCGGAATTAACCGTGCGCCACGCGGCCAGATCCTTCTTCAAGGCTTCACACAAAACTTTGGTATTCTCCCGCGCAGACGCTGCCGGACGAACGTCGCCGCCTTCAATCATTGTCAGATAGCGCGCGAGGTCGCGGTTGATGGAGCCGAAGCCCGGCGCAGCGTTTGATCCTTCCTGAAGGCCTGCGAGTTCCGTAGCTAATGAAGTGATGGCCTCGCTCAAATCTTTAACGTCAGACTTTCCTGCCACGCTCTTCTGTCGCTCCGCAAGCGCGAGCCGTAGGGAAGCGATGTCGTTATACGACTTGTAGCTCACAGCCATGCCGTCGGTCATCTGTCTTGCCAGCTCGAGTTGTTCCTGTAGATCAGACTGCGAGACCGAAACTCGCGGATCGAGTTTGACAACGAGGGGTTGACGATACGTTTGGCCGTCGACAGTGAGTACGACCTCATAACTTCCGGGCACCACGTATGGACCAGGAGGCTGATGGCGCGGAGTCTGTCCCGCGATCGCGTGATCGGGGAGCGTGTATTCAATGTATTCAAGCGGCCTGCCGTAAAAACTATATGGCAGCGTCGCCGGATGATCCCATTGCAGGTTCCAGACGAACCGGTGTAGACCGGCCGTTCTTGATAACACCGGCGGGGGAGCAAACCAATATTCAGGAGCATTCGCGGGAAGGTTTTCGGCAGCCGGCGGCGTACTTGAAAAGCTGCGCACGGTGCGCCCATGGTCGTCGTGAATTTCGAGTTTGATCTCACTCGCCGTGTCCGACTTCAAGTAGTAGTCGATAACCGCGCCGTCCCCTGGATTCTCCGCAGCCGCGGTATCGGCGGGAAAGGGAGTGTCCGGCCAGGTGTCCCAGCGCACCCTCACCGCTGCTTCGGGTGCAAACAGATGGACCACGGCTTCGTTTGCCTTGGTGTCGAGTTTCCTAAGCGGTGAAAGATTGTCGATTATCCAAAGGCCGCGGCCATACGTAGCGGCTACCAGATCATTTCCGTGCACCTGAAGATCACGAACTGAGACGGTGGGTAGGTTTAACTGCAACGCTTGCCAACGGTCGCCGCCGTCAAAGGAAACGTAGGCGCCGGTTTCAGTGCCCGCATAGACCAGCCCTTTGCGCGCGGGATCCTCGCGGACCACGCGCGCGCTTCCTTTTTCAGAAAGCCCGGCAACAATCTTTTGCCAGTTCTTACCGGCATCGCGCGTCCGATAAATGTATGGATGCGGGTTGGGAAACGCCGCGGCGATGGCATAAGCGGTATCGGCGTCGAGCGGCGAAGCTTCGATTAGAATGATGGCGCTGCGCTCCGGCAATCCGGATGGCGTCACGTTTTGCCAGCTCTTGCCGGAGTCGCGCGTCAGTTGGACCAACCCGGTGCTTGTGCCCACCCAAATTATTCCCGACTTCGCTGCCGATGGTGCAATCGTCTGGATAACACCGTTTGCCGGCGCTTGCGGCTTATCCTCTTCCTCAAGGCCCACCTCTTTATCAATATCGGCGTGGTGACTTTGTTTAGCCGCCGCAGGCTTCTCAGTTAAATCGGGACTAATCTCACTCCAGGTCAGCGCGCCGTCGTTGGTTCGCAGTACGTGTTGCATGCCTACGTACAACGTCTTCGGATCAGTTGGCGCGAAAACAAGCGGAGTCTCCCAGGTGTAACGATACTTTGGACCAGGCACGAATACAGTCGAAAT
>DASYMB010000253.1:0-4078 GCA_036009285.1 Pyrinomonadaceae bacterium
TTTGTTGAGCAGCATCCCGCCGAAGACAGACGACGCCACCGCCGCGAACCAGTAGTAGCGTCGTCGCCAAAACAGGTAGAGCAGGAAAGCGACTGCGATGCAGGTCACAGTCAAGGTCGCGCCGAGAGCTGTACTGACCAGCATCACGGTCGTCAGCGGTGGGGAGCGGTGCGCGTGCAGCCAGGTGCTGAGTTGTGCATCCACGACCGTCAACGGTTCGCGATTAATCACGTCTTCGGATATCTCACCCAGTGTCAAAGTCATAGTGGCGAACACCAGGATGCCGGCCACAAGGTGGAGACCGCGGATGCTTTTTGACGAAGACTTTTTCTTCATGACAATGTAGACAGTTTCGAGTTCCGAGTTCCGAGTTTCAAGTTCCGCGTTGGGTTCGCCTGGTTTGGTCGTGTAACTCAAAACCCGGAACTCGAAACTTCCTACGTTCTGGTCCAACCGTCCGGCGTATGGCGAAAACGTTCGATCGTCATCAGGCCAAACGTGCCGCGTTCCTGCTGCCACTCAAAGCGCTCAACTGCGATAAGAGGTCGGTTGACACGCACTACGTTGAAAGAGTTTTCTTCACCACGGCCGCGAGTGGAAGTTGCAGTTCCCGCCTGCACGACCAGCGCCGAGTGTCCTTTAATTTTGTAACGCGTGGCGGTGTGTGTTGTGTGGCTGACGTGAAGATGGCCCGCAAGGAAAACGTCAACGTCGCAACTTGCCAGGGCCTCCATCGCCATCCGGGCCCGGCCCAGCAGATTGCGTTCATCGTGACCCTCGGGAAGATCGAAAGGATGATGAGTGACTACGATCCTCACGATCGTGGGATCCAGAACACAAAGCTTTTCCCGCATCCACGCGACTTGTTCCTGATTGATCCGGCCCCCCTTGATCGTCAGCGAGCGCGCTGTATTGACACCGAGTACCGCTATTTCTTCGTCAAGATAGAGGGGTTGCAAATCGTCAGTGATGTAGCGACGGTATTTGCGGAGTGGTTGTAGAAAGCGAGACCACACATTGTGTAGCGGGACGTCATGATTACCGGGCACCACAATCTGCGGTTTCGGCAGACGATCGAGGAAGGCACGAGCTTCTTTAAACTGATGCGCGCGCGCGCGCTGCGTTAGGTCTCCTGACACGGCTACGAGATCGGGCTTGATCTCGGCAACCGCTTCAATCAGCGGAGAGATGACCTGATGGTTGACGCGACCGAAATGGATATCAGAGAGATGTACTATGGTGCGCATCGTTTCTGGTATTGGTAAGAATTCTAGTTGCTCTTAGGCGCGTTTGCCGGAGTCAGCACGCGCAGTGCCGCGGGCCGTGCGCGATAATGAAGCGGCGGCTCAATCACCGTCACCTCGCCGTCCAGGGCAACTCGCACGCGCTTGCGCTTTGTTCCAATCCAAATCTCCTTCGTACCTAAGGCAAGGAAATGGTTTTCCTGATGCAGGCCGCCCAGCAGCGCCCGCAGAGCTAGTCGAACTAATCCCAATCGGCCGGTGCGGTGAGTCATATAAAGACTCAACTCGCCCTTATCGAGACACGCTCGGCGGCCAATGTTGAGTCTCTCCATTTCGTATTCGTTGTTGCCGATAAAAACAAAAGGCGCGTGACTTCTTAATTCCTTCCCTTCAACGCCGACGCGAACATCGAGGAAGGGATAACGCCGCAGGACAGCAAGCGCGGCCCAGATGTACGCGGGCCATTTGCCCCAACCGAGACGTTGTTGTTTCTCGCGTTCGCGAACAATGCTCGGATAGAGTCCCAAACTGGAATTGTTGATAAAGGTTTGGCCGTTTACTTCACCAACATCAACCTTGCTCTCGTGACCGGCCACGATTGTCGCGACCGCGTTTTCAAGATCGAGTGGAATCAGCAAGTCCTTGGCGAAATGGTTCATCGTCCCGAACGGCAGCACACCGAGCGTCTTGTCAGTGCCAATCATTGCCGCTACCACCGAGCTGATGGTCCCATCGCCACCGCCCGCTACAATTATTTTCGCATCACCCCGCGCTGCGCGCTGTGCGAAGTAGACGACCTCAGTCCCCGAGCGACCAAGCGAAATTCGCAGGTCCATACCGCCGGCCTTGAAAGCTTCCGCCACTCGATCCTGAACACTTTCTTCGTGGCCCGGACCGGAGCTGGCGTTGATAATCACCTCGATTTTCACTTCGTTCATAGTAGGGCAAACTTGTTCCAAAGTCGTAGCGCGACTGGAGCTGCGGTTTTGCAGTGATCCACCACCTGCAACTGCTCTCGTGATCCGAACCCAAGCAGTTTCAGCTATACTCCTTCACTTCTTATGACTAAACACGCTTATCGCTCCGACGCAATTGATCTGTTCGCGATTGCTCACCAAACGATGCTGGATGCCGGATTTCTACCCGACCTACCCGGTGCAGTTAACAAAGAAATCAAGTCCATCATCACTGGAGCGCAGCCGAATCTTGCCGCGGCGCCGGGGCGTGACCTGCGCGCGTTGTTGTGGTCCTCTATTGACGACAGCAAGTCTCGCGATCTTGATCAGGTTGAATATGCGGAAGCGCTCCCTGGCGGAGACACACGGATATCGGTGGGCATCGCCGACGTCGCTGCGTTCGTTCTGAAAGGCTCAGCGATAGATCGGCACGCGGCGGAGAATGCCACCTCCGTCTACGCCGGTGTCAGGACCTTCTCGATGTTGCCCGAAGAGCTCTCGACGGATTTGACTTCCCTGGTCGCGGACGAAGAGCGGCTCGCAATCGTTATTGAAATGTTGGTAGCCGAGGACGGCACGGTGAAACGCCCGGTGGTCTATCGTGCTCTAATCAAGAACCACGCAAAGCTCTCGTACGAAGCGATTGGAAACTGGTTAGACGGAAAGACTTCAGTGCCTCCGAGTGTTAAGGCGGTGAAGGGACTGGAAGCGCAGCTTCGTTTGCAGTCTGAAACTGCAAACCGACTGGGTGAATTTCGGAGGGAACATGGGGCGCTGGAGTTGGAAACCATCCAGGCAACGCCAGTCGTGAATGAACATGGCAAGGTCCTCGAACTTGCGGCGATCGAACCCAACAGCGCGCGCGATCTGATCGCTAATTTTATGATCGCTGCCAACATTGCAATGGCGCAATTCCTCGAGCTCAAAGGTGGCCCATCACTGCGCCGCGTTGTGCGCACGCCGAAGTTTTGGTCTCGAATCGTTGAGATTGCCGAGGAGCTTGGTGAAACATTACCCGCCACACCCGACTCCCGCGCGCTCGCGGATTTTCTTGCGCGACGCAAGGTTGCCGATCCGATTCACTTCCCCGATTTATCATTGGCGGTTGTGAAGTCACTTGGCCCCGGCGAATACACGGTGCAACTGCCGGGCGACGAGGGCGAAGGTCATTTTGGTTTAGCGGTTCAGGACTACACGCACTCGACTGCGCCAAATCGTCGGTTTGCAGATCTCGTAACCCAACGGTTGGTCAAAGCTGCTTTGGCTGGCAAGGGCAGTCCTTATACGATTCAAGAACTGAAACAGACAGCCGAACACTGCACCGAACGCGATTCGGCGGCGCGCAAAGTTGAACGTAAAATGCGCAAGGTTGCCGCAGCCGTTCTGCTACGCGATAAGATTGGAGAAGAGTTTAAGGCCATCGTTACGGGCGTAACACCGAAGGGAACCTTCGCACGCATCATCTCTCCACCAGTTGACGGTCGGGTGATGCGAGGTGAGCGCGGGTTGCGCGTTGGAGATAAGGTGCGGGTGCGTTTGCTCTCGGCGGATCCGGAGCGAGGCTTCATCGATTTCGCGCGGGTGTGAGCGGGAAGCCAGTGAGCAGTGTGCAGTGAGCAGTAGTGCTGTGGGCAGTGAGCGGTCGGCAGTGGTCAGGGGTGTAGTATTGTGAAAACGCAAGCATGCCGATCGAGAGAGCAGCCGGCAGTTTCCGAAAAATGGAGAATGGAGAAGTGAAAAGTGATAAATGGAAAATCTAATTCCCTCCCGCATGTGCTCAGTAGACTTGAGTAGTAACCTCCTCGTAAACTGTCCGTCACCGAAGTGGCGGGGTAGCTCAGCCGGTTAGAGCGTGGGATTCATAACCCCAAGGTCGGG
>DASYMB010000254.1:0-3582 GCA_036009285.1 Pyrinomonadaceae bacterium
ACCGCACTCCAAATTCACGGCGCGAATCGTTGCCGGTATTCAGTCGAGACGATTCCTTCGTAAGTAACCAAAATATTGCATCAACACGAACGCCTTGTTCTTTTCCGCGTTCTTCAAGTCCTGGTCCTCGGCTACAGCACGCAAAACCGACGCTCGCTTCCCTACGGCTACTCATCAAATGTCTCTATCTCTCGCAGGAATTCCTCGGGAGTCTTCACGCGGCCGTCGGGCGCAGGCATCTCGCTCTCGCGCAAGTCGGACACTTAGTCCTCGGCGTTCGCGATCTCTTCGCGGTCGCGCCACATGCCCAATCCCAATTCCTCCGCCAATAAAGCGTCAGCCAATTGCAAACGCTCGATGGAAGAGAGCCGCTTTGCCGATTCGAGGATTTCTTCGTATGAGGTCAGGCGCAAAGTCTAACCCAACCTGGTTGGAGTTAAAAGACAAACCGACTCGGTTCGCAGCTCGGCACTCTCGACTCACGAACGCCAAAGCTTTTCGACCCCCATTTTTTTCTAGAACCTGTTCCCTCCCGGTGTGACCTACTCAACGCGGACGCCGCGATGCATCGCAATACCGCGCGCTTTCATGACCACATCGTCGTCGATGAGTTCCTGGCCCGCGTGCCAGGCGGCCACTTCCGCAATCGGCCGACCCAACGCGACGGCGAGTTTCTCGTCGCTGGCCTCAAACGCGCGATCGCGTAGTTTACGCAGGATCTGTGCAGCCTCTTTCTGCCCGGTGCCGCGGTCGTCAACGATGTGGTGCGTAAGATGCTCGCGTTCCTTGCCGCTGCCGCGGGCTCTGGAAAACAAATACGTTAGCAGTGAACCCAAGCCCAGCCCCGCGGCGACGATCCCAAGACGACGCCAGCGTGATCCCCTGCTCGTCGCTGCCTCGGTGTTTTCAGTAGTTATTTTGTTATCGATGATTTTGTCATCCATCTTATGAAGTCCTCTCCGCGGGATTTTATTTTTTCTTTAGTTCGCCTTACGTTTGGTCGCGCGCGAACGCTTTGAGCAATGCAACCTGTTATGAAAACATGCACGCAGATTCAAAGGACGCCGAAAACAGCACTAGCCGCGTACGATTTCAAGCAGTCCGGCAGACACGAATTCAATTAAAGCAAGTTGTCGGCCAAGTGTGATACAAATTACTTCTAACACTCGCAGCGCGCGCAAGACATTCAAGGTCGAATCCTTGTCGGCAAAGACTTGCGGAGATTTGAGCAGAAGAGATCAAACCAGTACTGCTGAAAACGGAGGAAAGAAATGAAGGCAATATTCAAAGCCGCAGCGCCTTACGCCGAAGACGTTTTGAACCTTCCGGTTCACGATGTGGAGGCGGCGATTCCTTATTATGAAAAGACGTTTGGGTTCCGCGTGGTATCGCGGCAAGACCTGCCACATCGAAAGGTCATTCTCAAACGCGACGACGTTCAAATTGGCCTGGCTGAAAACGGCGGCGATCCATCGCAGGAGGGCTGCTTCTTCCAGGTGGAAAATCTTGAAGCCGCGTTTGAGGAAATCAAAGGCGTGCCTCCCAAAGAATCGTCGTTCGGGTCGGACAAATTCTACGGTGTCCCTTATCGGGCTTTCTTCGAAGTAGCGCCCGATGGCCTGTGTTACATGGTGGGCGAACCGCAGAAATAGAAAATCACTGAATCGGTTGACTAAACTTCTTACAACTCCGGAGTCCATCGATGATCCGTCGTCTTAAGTCGTCGCTTGCTTCGACAGCCTTCGTGCTGGCGCTACTTTGTTCGGCGTTAGCTTCCGCCGTACCGCTTCAAAAAAGAATTGTTAGTAAACTGTCTCGGCCGCACGAGCCGGTGCAGATCGTTTCCATCAAAGTGAAAGGCAAAGCGGTGGAGTTTGGCAAAGCGTTTCCAGAGAGGAACGAATGGCCGGGCGGCCTTAAGCTGATCATCAAGAACACGTCGGCGAAATCGATTTCATGGGCCAGGGTGGCGTTGAACTTTCGCCGGGAGAAGTTGTCTGGAGTGAGCGATGTTGTGACTTACGGGATTGGTCGTTGGGACATCGATAAGATACGCGGCGGTGGGCCACCGCTGAAACCCGGAGAGACGGCCGAGGTTTCTTACTCGCTGGAACAGTATCAGAGCATGAGGGAAATTCTGGATGACATGGGCTACCCGCGAAGCATTACGCAGATCGAGGTCAGTGTAGATCGGGTGATATTTGCGGACCAGCCGGAGCTGATGTGGATCGAGGGGACGATGAATGAATTCCACAGTCCCACCGGGTGGCGCCCGGTGAAGCCATAGCCTGTCCATCCAAGCTGGTAGCACGGAATACCAAGCCCGCTCTTGCTGGGACCGCGGGTGTCTCGCCCGCTTTCAGGCAACAAGTTCGCAAGTCACGGTTGAGTCTATCAACTTCGACAATTTCGTTTTCAACGAAAGCGGGCGGGACGCCCACGGTCCCAGTAAGAGCGGGCCAATAGGAACTCAAGAGACAACTTTGGACACACTAATTTTGGAAACAGTGATGAGAGACCTTTTGGAGAACACAGCACAACGTGCAATCACGTATCTCGAGACGATCGGGGATCGGGCCGTGGCTCCCTCGCCTGCAGCGATCGCAAAACTCGCTACCCTGGACCACCCGTTAACTGATGGGCCAACGCCGGCTGAAGATGTTATCAAGCTGCTCGACGAGATTGGTTCACCCGCAACGATGGCGATGGCCGGCCCGCGCTTCTTTGGTTTTGTAATTGGCGGTTCACTTCCGGTCACAGTTGCGGCTAACTGGCTCGCCGGCGCCTGGGACCAAAACTCCGGGCTATTCACTCCCACCCCGGCCACGGCCCAACTGGAGCAGGTGGCGCTCAACTGGCTGCTCGATCTTTTTAGGTTGCCTCCGGATTGTGGTGGCGCTTTTGTTACCGGCGCGACGATGGCGAATTTTTCAGCCTTGGCCGCGGCGCGCCACGCGTTGTTAAGGCGAGCGGGTTGGAACGTCGAAGCCGACGGACTGTTCGGCGCGCCTCCCATCACCGTCGTCGTTGGCGACGAAGCGCATCCCACGCTCTTCAAGTCTCTCGGACTTTTAGGCCTGGGTCGAAAAAGAGTTGTGAAGGTGCCGGTCGATTCGCAAGGACGAATAATGGCCGAGGCAATGCCGTCGCTTTCGGGTCCAACTATTGTTTGCGTCCAGGCAGGCAATGTGAACAGCGGCGCCTTCGATCCGTTTTCCGAAATCTGCGAGCGCGCGCACGCCGCCGGCGCCTGGGTCCATGTTGACGGCGCGTTTGGTTTATGGGCCGCTACGGCTCCGTCCACTGGTGCACTCGTCATCGGTCTCTCCGATGCGGAT
This sequence comes from Pyrinomonadaceae bacterium, assembly GCA_036009285.1. Classification (GTDB taxonomy): domain Bacteria; phylum Acidobacteriota; class Blastocatellia; order Pyrinomonadales; family Pyrinomonadaceae; genus PSRF01. The sequence goes on from DASYMB010000254.1 coordinate 3,339, forward strand.
TCATGGGCCACAGATTTTCATAAGTGGCTCAACGTTCCCTACGACAGCGGCATTTCGATTGTGCGTGATCGGGAAGCACTGCGCGCCGCGATGGCCATCACGGCGGACTATTTGCCAACCAGTGAATTTCGAAATCCGTCGGACTTTACGCCGGAGCTTTCGCGACGCGCCCGCGGCGTAGAAGTTTGGGCCGCCCTGCGCTCCCTCGGCAGGCAAGGCGTTAGTGAACTAATCGAACGCAATT
>DASYMB010000255.1:0-3388 GCA_036009285.1 Pyrinomonadaceae bacterium
GTCACCGCTTTTGCCCGCGGCGGCCTGACGCCGCTTTGTGGCGGCGAATTCAACCCGCGACGACTGCGACAGGTCGCAGAAGACCAAAGCGGTGACAGGTCACCGCACTCCAGACTGACCGTTACATTATTGATACCGGATCGATCTCGACGTTTATCGCACGTAAATTGATCTTATGTTCGCGGAGGGCGTTAAGGGCTTCATCGATTATTCTGCGCAATTCGCGCCGATTGCGACATTTAATTAACAACTGCACGCGAAACTCACCCTTCAATCTTGCCAGAGGCGCGGGAGCCGGACCCAGAATGCGCGCGGCGCGTTCGCCGTTCGCCCGATCCAATTCCTTTCGTAGTTCCACTGCCTCCGATCTCACTCGAACCAAATCGCTGCCGTGGACCAGCAACGAGGCCAGCGCCACAAATGGCGGGTAGGTGTGATTCTGGCGATGGCGAATCTCCTCCTGATAAAAACCGGAATAGTCCTGGGCACTCGCGTGGCGCAGGGCGTAGTGATACGGATGATAAGTCTGGATCAAAACTTTCCCGGGGCGATCACCACGGCCCGCGCGACCGGCGACTTGCGTTAACAATTGGAACGTTCTTTCCGCGGCGCGAAAGTCAGGTAGTGCCAGGCCGGCGTCAACCGAAACTACTCCGACCAGAGTCACGTTGGGAAAGTCGTGTCCTTTAGCGAGTATTTGCGTGCCCACCAACATGTCGATCTTCCCCTCACCGAAGTCAACCAGAGAATTCTCAAACGCCCCGCGGCGCGACGCTGTGTCGCGATCGATGCGAGCGATACGAAGCGCGGGGAAGAGCTTTTTCAGTTGCTCCTCAATTTGCTGTGTGCCTTCGCCGACGTAGTAAATGAATTTACCGTCGCAACTGGGGCACTTCTGCGGCGCCGCCTCACGATGATTGCAGTAGTGACAGATGATCACTCTCTCACTGCGGTGATAGGTCAAGGTCACATCGCAGTTTGGACACTGCACACTTTCACCGCACGACCGGCAGAGGACAAAGCTCGAGTAACCGCGACGGTTCAGCAGAATTATCGACTGCTCCTGTTTCTTGTGAGTCTCCTGGATTGCCTGGAGCAACTCATCAGAAAAGATTTTTGCTTTTTGGTGGCGGGCAAACACCGTGCGCATATCGATGATTTCGGCAACCGCCATCGGCCGGTTGCCGAGACGGTTCGGCAGTTGGAGATATTGATACTTGCCGGTAGTGGCATTGTGAAATGACTCGAGCGAGGGCGTCGCCGATCCCAGGATGACAACCGCGGACTCTTTCTGCGCTCGCACAATCGCAGTATCGCGACCGTTGTAGTGAGGCGAATCCTGCTGTCGATAGGTCGATTCATGCTCCTCGTCAACGATAACCAGACCCAGGTCCTTTATCGGCGCGAAGACCGCCGAGCGAGTGCCAATGACAATTTTCGCCTCGCCGTTTCTGACGCGAGTCCATTCATCAAAACGTTCGCCACGTGACAACGACGAATGGAAAATCGCCACTCGATCTCCGAAGTGCGTACGAAGACGTCGGGAGAAGACAGGCGTCAAGGCGATCTCCGGAACCAGCATCAGGGCCGAGCGGCCCAGGTTGAGCGCGACGCGCATGGCCCGGATGTAAACTTCTGTCTTGCCGCTCCCGGTCACGCCGTGCAGCAGGAATGCCGCATAGGCGCGCGCATGCAGGGGCCCGTCGAGTTCGGTCAGGACGTTCTGCTGGTCCACGGTCAATTGATAATCTTCGTGCTGCGCAAACGTGGCGTCTCCCAGCGGATCTCTTCGTAGTCGCTCCTCAAAAACTTCGACGAGCTTCCGTTTCCGCAAAGTGGCGACTGAAGAAAAGCTAACGTCCGCTCGGGCGAGCAACTCAGGCAAATCGAGCGAGTCCTGGCTGCTGAGCGCCGCGAGAATTCTTAACTGGGCTTCGGTAAATTTGCGTCCTTCACTTTCCGTGGGATTCGCGTCGGTTGCTATGAGACGCACGCGACGTTGGTATTTTGCCTTTACGAACCCGCTGCCTGGACGCTGCATGATCTGTAGCAGGCCGTCGTCTTCGAGTTCTCGTGCCAGCTTCGGTACTGGAGCATCAGCGAGTCCGGCAGCAGCAGCCGCGAGGCTGACTTCTCCTGACTCACCCACCAACTGAAGCAGTCGTTGTTTAGTTGAGAGATCATCCTGCGAGGACAACTGGCCGAGCGCGGTGCGTCCGTTTTCAGTGATAGAAAGAAACTGGTCGATCGCAGGACTGATACCCGGAGGTAGCGCCGCTTTGATCACTTCGCCCCAGGGAGCCAGATAATATTCGGCGACCCAACGGGTGAGCTGCAAAAGCTCCGGTGTGACGAGGGGAACAACGTCGAGAATTTCGCTCGCTTCCTTGACGTCTGATTCCTGCAGGCTCGTTCCAGCTCGTAGCTTTTCAAGCACGGCAACGATGTAGCCGGTGACAAACTTTCGGCCCAGAGGAACTACGATTCGTGATCCAGCCTGCGCGAGATGACGAAGCGAAACTGGAAGTCGATAAATGAACGTAGACGAAACATGGACCGGAACGGCCACCTCGACGTACTCGGGCCCGACTGCATTAGCGAGTTCAACAGTCTTCATGTCGTTCTTGTAGGACCAATCCTCGCGGAAGGTTTCTGAGCGGTGTTGCACGCGTCGAAGGTAGCGCGAAATTCAAAATTGCAAAAGTCGGAAGGGTAGGGCTATCGATTTCAGTTACAGGTCGATTACAGTGTACTGCTGACTGAAGCCGGGGTGTGAATTAGACTCACAAACTTTGATTGGTTGAACCAAACATGCTCAAGCGGAATCGTTAGCGGTTTTCTAGTTTACCGGTTTTCTGGTAGCGTCGAGGTAGTCTCGTACCTTCTTAAGATCCTCCCAGGTTTCCTTTTTCTTGGAAGGGTCTCGAAGTAAGTAGGCGGGGTGGAACGTGGGCATCACCTTAACGCCCTGATAATCCTGAAACTGACCGCGCACTCGCGTTATTCCTTGCTTTATGTCCAGAAGATTTCTCATGGCAGTGTTTCCGAGCACCACGATAACTTCCGGTTGCACGGCTGCAATTTCACGCAGCAGGAAGGGCTTGCACATCGATGCCTCTTCCGGTGTGGGCGGTCGATTGGCGGGCGGACGGCAGCGGTTAACATTTCCAATCAACACTTCTTCACGCTTAAATCCTATCGCCTCGATGATCTTCGTCAGTAGTTGGCCCGCGCGTCCTACGAAGGGACGTGCCTGCGCATCTTCGTCGGCACCAGGCGCTTCACCGACAAACATCAATCGCGCCTGGCGATTGCCGTCGGTATGCACGATGTGGGTGCGTCCCTGATAAAGCGGGCAGCGCGTACAGTCTCCAATGTCCGCCCAAAT
>DASYMB010000256.1:0-3741 GCA_036009285.1 Pyrinomonadaceae bacterium
TTCCCATGGGCCCGTCGTGTATCCCATGTCGCCGGCGCGCGCGATGTCGGCGGAGGTGGGATACCAACTCAATAAAGGACGCTTGTCGGATGGCGGTACTGGATGTTCATTCATCCACTGTTTACCTTTGATTGCGCGCGGTCGAAAAAGAATTCCATCGTCCGCGATGAAAGCCATGAAGGCTGGACGCGTGCCCTGGTCTACTGACATCTTCGCGAAGGCGAGTTCCGTATCCACCATTGATTGCAAAGGGGACTGCAAGGAAGATTGCCGGGCAGATTTCTCCACTCGCGGGGCCGGCTTCGTTTCTTTCTTCTGTGCAAATCCGAGCGACATGATCCCCAGCAGAAGGGTTAAGCAAGTTAACTTTCTCATTTCAGTCTTCCCGTTGCAATCAATAGCTCGGCATTGAGAATTGCAGCGCCGGCGGCACCGCGTATGGTGTTATGACTGAGCGCAACGAAACGATAATCGAGCACCTTGTCGGGTTGGAGGCGGCCAATCGTGACGCTCATTCCGTTGCCCGCATCGCGATCCAGCCGCGGCTGCGGCCGATCCAATTCTTCGCGCACGATGATCGGATGTTCCGGCGCTGAATGCAGGTGCAACTCCTGCGGCAGCGCGGTGAACGAAGCGAGTGCTGCCTTGACTTCTTCGATAGCAGCCACGCGGCCGAGCTTCACGCGCACCGCCGCCAGGTGGCCGTCCGAAACGTTGACGCGATTACATTGCGCGCTGACGTTCATCGTCGCCTGGTGAACCGTGTCTTCGTAATAGTGCCCGAGTATCTTTAGTGTCTCCTGTTCGATCTTCTCTTCTTCGCCTTCGATGAATGGCAGCACGTTGTCGCTGATAGCCAGGGAAGCAACGCCGGGATAACCCGCGCCCGACAGCGCCTGCATCGTGGTTGCGATTACGTTCGTCACACCAAACGTCGCCTGAAGTGGAGCCAGCGCGAGCGCCAGCATGATCGTCGAGCAATTGGGATTCGTCACGATATACCCTTGTTGCCCACGATTCTTTAGTTGCACATCGATTAGCGCGAGGTGCTGGTGATTCACTTCAGGGATCAACAAGGGCACATCGCTATCCATCCGAAAAGCTGAAGAATTACTAATTACTGGAAAACCTGCGCGCGCGAAAGCACCTTCACTCTCGCGTGCAATGTCACCCGGTAAACTGGAAAAGATCAGTTCGCATGCGAGCGGCGGCTCGGGCGCTGCTACGATCATCGACTTCACAAACTCCGGCATCTCTCCCGCCAATCGCCAAACGCAGGCCGCTTGAAAACTCTTGCCCTGTGAACGATCCGAAGCGGCCAGCGCGGTAATCTCAAACTGCGGATGATTCTCCAGCAACTGAATGAAGCGCTGCCCAACCATGCCGGTAGCGCCAAGTATTCCTACGCGAAATTTTTTACTCATCGAATTTAAGAGCAACCACGCGACTCCAGGTCATGCTGTCAAGCTCTTCAGCGCTGCTTCCATTCTCCTAACTCCCTCCGACAACATCGGCAAGTCGGCACAAAACGAACATCGCAAAAAGCCTTCTGCTTCGCTGCCAAAAGCGTTGCCCGGCACTGTTACCACGCCAGCCTTCAGCAGCAGCTCCGCCACTTCCATCGACGAGCCATACCGCGCGATATCCAGCATCGTATAGAAGGCGCCATCAGGTGTAACCGAGCGCAGTCCGGCGTGGCGCAGCGCGGCCAGCAGATGATCGCGGCGTCTCTGGAAGATGCCCCGAATCTCCGTGCGCGCCTGCGCCCCTTCATCACTCCAGGCGGCCAACGCCGCCTTCTGCGAGACTGTTGAAGCGCAGGTTGTGATATAGCCGTGCAGCAGATGAGCGGCACGAATCACAGCTTCGTCGCCGAGTATCCAGCCCAGGCGCCAGCCCGTCATGCTCATCGACTTCGAAAGACCGCTGATCACTACCGTGCGCGGGTAGAATTCCGAGATCGATCCGGGACGCTCGCCGGTGTAGTAAAGGTCGCGATAGATTTCGTCGCTGATGATAAATGCATCGGAGCCGTTCTCGGCGACGGCTTGGGCCATCGCCCGCAGCTCCTCGCGGGTCAACGTGCGGCCGGTTGGGTTAGACGGACTGGTGCAAACGATGACCTTCGTCTGCGCGCTTAGCTGTCGTTTGAAATCATCCAAATCAAAACTGAAATCGCTCGGGGCCGGCAGTTGATAAAAGGTTGGATTACCACCCGCCATGCGGGTAATGGTCGGATAGGCGACAAAGCCGGGATTCGGAATCAACACCTCAGCGCCCGCCTGGACCAGCGTCATCAACGCCACATACATTGCCTCTTGCGAGCCCGCCGTGATGATCACTTGATCGGTGGAGAGATTCAGGTGCGGATAATCGCCGGCAACGCGTTCACGCAGGGCGGGCAATCCTGCTTGCAGCGTGTAACCGTTCCGCTCTTCTTGAATGACGCGCATTGCTTCCCGGCGAATCACCTCGGGAGTTGGCAGGTCAGGCTCGCCCAGACCGAAACTGATGTCGCCCGGCTTCGCGCGATCGGTGATCGCGCGAATCGGACTCCTTTCGATCCCGCGCAGAAATTGTGGTGGCTGAAATTGTTTCAATTGAAGGAAAGCCTCCAGGCACCTGCCCGGGAAGTTTAGATGACCTGAATGCCCTGGGTTGTAATTAGAATATCAATCTGCTGAAGAGATTCTTTGAGACGCTCTTTGAACGCTTTCAAAAATTTCTTAGCCGCTCTATCGTTTGTCGCTACGACTTCTATCTTTATGATCTCGTCAATGTACTCGACACCACCGTATTTCCATCTCCCCTGATATGGGGCTGATAGGGGGCTTACGGTAATGCCACCAAAAGCCTCGGCGAGCTCGTCCCAAATCCTAACGATCTTTTCCGACTCAATCGGCTTGCCATCGTTGTATTTCAAAGGTAAGTAGAGATCGTACCTTCTCATAGGGCCAGGGAGGGTTTTGGCATGGGGATCTTGCTGGTGTCCAGCGTCTTGAAAGGAATGCGTTTGCGTTTGAGAATCTTTAGATGTTCCTCGCGCACTCCATATCTCTTATGAGGAAGGCACACAATAGAAAGCCCGCTCTTGACGAGCAGTAGCAGGGCATCGCTTCTGTGAGGTTCGGGAATTTGAATGTAGATCATGGAAGACCCCTTTGAAGAAACATTAGGCAGAATCCTAACGGGTTAAGCAATCAAGTTTTGCTCGGCTGTCCCTAGGCTGTTAACGTAGCTCACGCCGTCTGTGATATCAGAGCGGTCGTCCCACATTCCAGCAAAACCAAGTTCTCGAATAGACAAAGCTCTTCTGGAAGTTAATCCGCGATTGATATGGATCTCCACCACGGTTCCTTCTTCAAGGTTTATTTTGCCAACCGGCTTGAAGACTCCGTTTTCATATTTTGCTTCAATAACCATATGTACTGCCTCTAATGTATTCTGTTAGAGATGTTAGGAGCTACAGTAAGGCCGGTCAAGTGTTGCCCACTCATTGCAAGTAGTTTCTTCGAGTTGCACTGCTCCCTCAGTTTTTGGTGGCGATATTTCACATTCACATTAGCCGCGCCCCGGAGTTCTTCGATCGCTTCACGTAGCAGCCTGTGATGATTCCTTCAAGAGGCCGAGCTCTGCCAGGACCATGCGTAGGGCTGCCCGACTCTTCTCCTCGATCGGCACCAGCGGCAGCCGGTAGTTTTCTCCAATCAGGTTCATCATTGCGAGTCCGGCTTTGACCGG
>DASYMB010000257.1:0-1592 GCA_036009285.1 Pyrinomonadaceae bacterium
CCGCGCAGGAAAAGTGAGTGACTGGCTATTCGTGGGATTGATTATGGTGCTGCTGATCTGCCTCGCGGTGGGAGCAGCTTTGGTGAGTATCTACCTGTTAGTAGTCATCGTGGAGCAGTTCTCGAAACTCAGTTAACTATCGGAAGACTGACCGGTCAAAACTGGCGCTTGCGCCAGCACTCGATCCAACGCCGTCTTCAGCATATCCAATCCGCGTTCACCTGCCGCGAAACTTCGTAGTTTTCCTTCAGCGTCAAACAGATAATAAGCGGGCACGTAACCCTGGTCGTTTTGAAACGCTTCGCGGAGCTTGTGTTCATTGTCGACGGCACAAGGCTCGGTAATCTCGTGGGTCGCGATCGCCTCGCGCACGGCTTCGACGTCGGTATCTGCTTCGTAACGAGGCATGTGCACGGCCACCACGCGCAAACCATCGGTCTTGCGCTCTTCACGCCACTGGGCCAGTCGCGGCAAGTTCTCTTTACAAGTCCCACAACTCACCGACCAGAAATGGACCAGGGTGGGACGCCCTTGTGCTTCTGCTTCGGCATGGGCCTGGGTACCGCCAAACCATTCGGTTGCCCCTGCAAGACTGGGCAGCATAGTTCCTATTCTCATCGCCATGATATTTCTCTTTTCCCGCCCGAACGCCGGTCGCCAGCCTCTTGAATGCGCGAAGCTGGCAACCGGCACTGGCAGTTATAAATCCGTTCGCCAGGTAATTAGGCGTTAATGGTCTTCTGACCAGGCTTCCACTCAGCCTGGCACAGGCCGCCGGTTTGCAGCGCCTGAATCACACGCAGTGTCTCTTCGGCTGAACGACCAATGTTCAGATCGTGAATCACCTTGTAACGCAGGACGCCCTCAGGATCGATCACGAAAAGCCCGCGCAGAGCAATGCCGCGATCCTCAATCAACACGCCGTAGTCGCGGGCCACGTTCTTGGTTGCGTCTGCTGCTAATGGATAAGCAAGATCAGCCACGCCGCCCTTGTCACGCGGAGTTTTGATCCACGCACGGTGTGAATAAACCGAGTCGGTCGAAACGCCGATGATGTCGGCTCCAATGCCCTGGAAGTCTGCGAAGCGATCACTGAACGCCGTAAGTTCGGTGGGACACACAAAGGTAAAGTCGAGCGGGTAGAACAGGAGTACGACCCATCTGCCTTTATAGTCTGCGAGCTTCACGTTCTCGTTCAGCTTCTCAAGGTTTTTAGTTGAGGCCATATCAAAATCCGGCGCCGGCTGGCCCACCATCGCCTTATCAATTGCTTGAGCTGTTGCTGCTGTCATGAATCCTCCAATTTTCTATTTAAATCATTTGTTGACCCGCGCCGGAGCGCGAGCGTCTGCGAAATCTAAGCCGTTCGAGTGTTAGTCCTCCGCGCGGCAATCCGGACACAAGCCGGTAAGCGTCAAGTGCACCGATTCCGGTTTGAAGCGGGACTTGCGCGCGGCGGCACGCATCAGGTCCGCCGCCTCGGGAAGGTCAAAATCTACGAGCTTGCGGCAACTACTGCAGATCGCATGGTCGTGCCGATCGAGTTCCCGATCGTAACGGCTGGCGCTATCGCCGAAGCAAATCTCCCGCAC
>DASYMB010000258.1:0-12689 GCA_036009285.1 Pyrinomonadaceae bacterium
CGAGGCGAGGCCGCGCAGCCGCGTGTGATCGGGCGCATCCATGAACAACATCTGCTTCACCATAACTTGCGCGAGCGGACCCAGCTCGGCCAGACCGATCGCGGCAAACTGTTCCGGCGTCGGCGTGCGGTTAGCGGAGAAGTGGTGCAACACCGTAACCACGTCGGCGTAGCGCGTCACAACCCAGGCATGAAGATAAGGATCCCAATGAACCGGCGCCTCGGTGCGCAGTCGCTCGTAGAGTGGATAAGGATCCGCCAGAACCGCGGGATCGAGGAGCTGGTAGAGACTCAGTGGAGGCTTTGATGCGGTGGTAGTAATCATGTTTTAGTTAAGAGAAGATTTTCCATTTGTCATTTTCATTTGTCATCGCAATCAACTGCATTCGACCGTCGCTCTTCGGTCTTTCGATGACAAATCAGAAATGGTGAATTCAACTTACAAGTGCAACTGGGAAATTCTTTTTCGCTCCAGCGGAGCGAGATGTTTATAGCTCGAGTGCACTCAAAGATCTCGCTCCGTTAGGAGCGAAACCCGGCCTTCGCTCGGGCATGCCTTAGCGATTGCGCTCCCACGGAGCGCCGGAGTAAAGAAACGACCGCCAAGCTATAAACATCTCGCCCCTCTGGGGCAAAAGCGGCAAACAACGATCTGTTGCACTTCCAACTTGAATCCGCGAAGAACCTTTTGTTGCACTTCAAATCTGAATTCGCGAATGAAAAATGAGATATGGAAAATGGTTCTGACTTCTTCACGCCAAAAGCCGTTGCACCTCGTCATCACTCATTGCTTCCACTTGCGCCATCACAAGCCTTTCAATCTCAGCCGCTAGTTGCTCCACTGTCGGCGATTCAAAGAGTGTGCGCAGCGCAAGTTCGACTCCGAAGGTTCCGCGAATCTGCGAGATTAACTGGGTGCCGAGCAAAGAGTGGCCGCCCAGCATAAAAAAGTTGTCGTGCACGCTTACCTGTTCCAGCGCCAACAGCGATGACAGCATCAACGCTAGCCGTTCCTCAACCGGCGTGCGCGCCGAGGTAAACGCTTCATCCCGCAAAGTATTTTCAGAGTTGGGAGGGGGCAGCGCGGCGCGGTCCACCTTGCCGTTTTGCGTAAGCGGAAAGCGGTCCAAACAGACAAAAACTGCGGGCACCATATACTGCGGCAATTCTTTTTCGAGGAAGCTGCGCAAGTCAGCAGGCGATGGCCGAGACTCCGGATCGAGCACAACGTAAGCCACGAGGTGTTTCTCGCTGCATGCTTCCTGACGCGCTATTACACGACTCGCGCTCACGCCCGGATGTCGATCCAGCACCGTGACGATCTCGTTTGGTTCGATGCGATGGCCCAACATCTTGATCTGTTCGTCGATCCGTCCCAGATAGGCAATCTCTCCGTTGGCCATAAAGCGGGCGAGGTCGCCCGTGCGATACAGGCGCGCCTCGGGATCGTTGCTGAAAGGATCGTGCACAAACTTTTCTGCTGTTAACTCAGGCCGTTTCAAATAACCGCGCGCGACGCCTGCTCCGCCAATGTAGATTTCACCCGCCGCATGCACCGGGACCTGTTGGAGATTTTCGTCAAGAATGTAGACCTCTGTGTTTGCGATGGGCCGGCCGATCGTGGGCAGCGCGTTTGTGTAAGCGTCAGGCGGGACAGCGCCGGAAGTAGCAACTACAGTGCATTCAGTTGGGCCATAGTTGTTAACCGTGCGGAAGGGCAGCTCATCTGAAGGGAACTGGCGCAGCGTCTCGGCCCCGGTCAACAACGTTCGCAGCGCCGTGTGCGTCGGCCAGGGGAGAGTCATGACACGTTCGGCAAGTGCGGTCGGGAGAAAACTCGTAGTGATTCGTTCGGCGACTAACCAATCGCGTAAGAGTTCCGGCGAGAGACGGGTAGCGTCATCAGGTAAATGAAGACTGGCTCCGGCCGCAAGATACGGCCAGGTTTCCCAGACAGCAGCATCGAATCCAACTCCGGCCAAAAGACTCGCTCGATCGTCAGGCGTGATTTCAAACGCTGCCTGATGCCAAGCCACCAGGTTTGTGAGACTCGCATGAGTTATCTCGACGCCCTTGGGCCGGCCAGTTGAACCTGAAGTATAAATGACGTAGGCCAGTTGCTCAGGCGTGATGAGTTGATGGGGAGTATTCGTGCGCTCACTGGCAATCAGCAGCTCATCGCGATCGATTGCAATCGTCTTCCATGGTCCTCGCGGTAGCTGTGTTGCAATCTCTTTAGTTGTGATCAGCACTCGCGGCTGCGCATCACTCAGCATGAACCCCAAACGCTCAAGCGGGTAGGAGGGATCGAGTGGCAGATAAGCGCCGCCTGCCTTAAGAATTCCCAACGCGCAAAGCACTGCGGTCGCGGAGCGATCGAGGCACAGTCCCACAATACTGTCGCCGTCGCCGGCTCCCACTCCGAGCGAGATCAGGTGATGGGCCAATTGGTTCGCCCGGCTATTCAACTGTCCGTAGGTCATGATTTCAGTGCCGGGGCAAAGTGCTGTCGCGTGCGGGAGCGCTGAGGCGTGCGCCTCGACCTGATCGGGAACACAACTCGGTTGCGGCTGCGTTCGCCAGTTAGTTTTCCGTAAAGCCAACCTGCGCGACTCTGAATTTGTCGCGTTCGCCTTAGGACGCGTTCCTGCCGAGCGCATGGGAGTAAACATGGAAGCAAGTCTGCTGGACATAGTAATCAGATAATCAGCCGAACTGGGGCGGTCAAAAATGCTTGATAGTTAGCTCAAACTAGATTCCTTTCCTCAGAACTCATAAAAGCCTAATAGCCGCAATTTCCCCCGTAATTCGAGGGCTTGAGAAGACTGATCATTGCCGCGATTCACCCCGCCCCAGGAATTCGCTATGTAATCCCTTTCATTGAAAAGAAGGGTCGATTCGGCGTTTAAAGCCTCTGGCGGATTAATTCAGGTTCGGCTGCGAACGGCCATAGCGTTGTTCTTAACTTCAGCTTTTCTCTGTGCAACCTCGGCGTGCTCGGCGTCTTCGCGGTGAGCTCTTGGCTTTCAAGGACTAATCGCAAAGACGCTGAAAACCGGGTTAACGCGGAGAGCTCTGCCCGCAGGATTTCGGAAACTCCTATGCACTCAGTTCTGGTTTACCACTCGATCAGCACGCCTGTTGAACCGCTGCTGGCGGACGCGGATATTTCGCCGGCGAGGTTCGAGAGTCAGTTGCGATGGCTTTCGCGATGGCGTCGAGTCGTGCCACTCGCGGAAACGCTGCGCGCGTCGGCGCCGCGGAATCTGGTGGCGATCACGTTTGACGATGGCTACCGAGACAACCTGAGCGTCGCGCTCCCGCTGCTCGAAAGATTTCAGTTGCCGATGACGCTCTTCGTTACGGCCGGGTTTCTTGGACGAGACGCATATCTTTCAGAAAGCGAGTTGAAAGAGATTTCCAGACATCCGTTGGTAACGATTGGCGCCCACGGTCTGTGGCATCGTCACTTCAATCGACTGCCTACTGCCGACGCTCGCTTTGAGCTGATCGAGTCTCGCCGGCTACTCGCGTCAATCACCGGCAAGTCCATTGATTTGCTCGCGTGGCCTTTCGGCGAGTGCAACGAGGCGCTGGAACAGTTGAGTGCGGATTGCGGCTATCGCGCCTCCTGGTCAGTTTGGAAGGGAACTAACAGCGCGCACTCGCGCTGGCGCGTGCCGCTTGGGCGGCAGGATAACCTCGCGCGGTTTGTAATAAAAGCGTCGGGGGTCTATGCACTGACCAAAGCAAAGTGGAACCGGCGCGGCGTGAACGACTATTTGGAGTGTGCCGACCTGTCGGCGCTTTGTCCGGACGCGACCGGTCGCGGACGAGGTGTGCTTGAGTCTACTCGAGGCGAGCGGCGCCAAGTCGCCGTGGGCCAAAGCGGCGACTGATCGCCGCACTCCAAAAGTTTCAAGCGATGAAAATACTTTTCTACAACCATACCGGGCAGGTCAGCGGTGCTGAGCGCCTGCTGTTGATGATTCTGTCGCGCATGGATCGCGAGGACTTTGAACCGTTCGTAGTTTGTCCCGAGCAGGGACCACTACAGGAATTAGCAAGCGAGCTGGGCGCGCAAGTGGAATCCGTGAGAGGCCTCGAAGCCAGATTTACCTGGCGAGTGTATCAACTGGCGCGTTACTGCAAATCCTTTTTCGGAGTTATGCGTCAACTCCGGCGCAGAGTTATCGGTATCAAGCCTGACCTGCTTCATGCGAACAGTATTCGCGCGGGCCTGGTTGCTAGTGCGGCCACGATTGGACTGGGAACGCGGGTCGTGTGGCATCTGCATGATATGTTGCCTCGCCATCCACTCAGCACTTCGATTCGCATTTTTGCAGCTCTCTCATCGCGGACGGAAATGATTGCGGTCTCGGCAGCCGTCGCGCGGAATTTTCGCGGCCGCTTGCCTCCCTCGTGGTCTCGCTCGATACAGGATCGCGTGAGCGTGATTCTTAATGCAATCGATCTCGACAAATTCCAGCCTGATCAAACTGCGAAGCGCAGACTATGCAAGGAACTAAGATTTCGCGAGAGCGATCTGGTCATCGGGATAGTTGGGCAACTGACACCACGCAAGGGTCAGCTTGAATTGCTGCGCGCATTCGGCGAGGCGCTGGCTGAACTTCCGCACGCGGTGTTGCTGGTTGCGGGGGCGCCGTTATTCAACCGCGATGATGAATACCTGGAACTACTCAAACGTACCACCTCTGATTTGAGCATTGGCGACCAGGTGCGAATGCTTGGCGCCCGAGATGATATCGGAGCGATCATGCAGGCCCTGGATGTTCTGATTGTTAATTCAAATGTCGAGCCTTTTGGTCTGGTAATCCTCGAAGCGATGGCCTGCGGCACACCAGTACTGGCCACTGCTGTCGACGGCATCCCTGAAATAATTGAACACGATGAGAATGGCTGGCTCTTTCCGCCGCGAGATGAAGCCGCGTTGGCCCAGGCGATTACAAACCTCTGCCGCCAACCGAAGCTTCGCGCGCGTTTGGCAGAACGGGGTCAGCAACATGTTGCCGCGCACTTTTCCGCCGACCGATACATAACTGAGCTTCAGGCGTTCTACCTGTCTTTAGCCCGCGAAGCGGGGTGGCAGCATCAAGCCTGGGGTGGAGCGCTGCGGAACCCCAGGGGCAATGACAGAAGAGAAACCAAGCCCACGGAAGTGGGCGGCAGCGGCTTTGGAGGGAGGGACTTCTAGTAATGACCTTATTGCGTGACATGCCCCAGCCCTATTCCGCTGCCGCCCGTTTCACGGGTTCGGAGAGCAGTCCGCATCTACACCTGGGGTTCCGCTGCGCTCCACCCCAGGCTTTATGCTGTTGCCCGCTCCGCGGGCTAGAAATAAATAAGTGCGATGAACTTGATTAGAAGTTCTCGAAGTTTGTTATCCGCATGACGGCAACATGGAAGAAGCATTTATTTTACAGGTGTCTTTAGAGCTGGGGCTTGGAGGCGGCAGCGAGTGTGTCGCGTATGAACTGCAGCGCGCCTGGCTGGCGCTAGGCATCGACGCGCGTGTTCTAACCAGCCTCGCCACTGAGGCTGAACCGCGGCAGGGAATCAAGTATGTGGCGCCCTGGCTGACGATGTGGGGCTTTCGCACGCGCTGGCGCCATCTGGCCGCATTGATTGCCGTGCCCTTATTTACGTTGCTGGCAACCTGGCGCGCATATCGAACGCGCGGCGCGAAGATCGTACTCAGCCACGGCGATTCGTTAATCGGCGACGTCTGCGTGGTCCATGCCGTGAACCGCGCCTCGCTGGCGGAGAAGCGGCGCGCGGGCTACTACGGTTGGTTACTAAACCCCAGCAATCTTTGGGTTACCTGGCGCGACTGGTGGATGCTCCACGGCGGACGCTATCGACGCATCGTGGCGATCTCCGAACGCGTGCGAACGCAGTTGAAGGAGCATTACAACGTTCCTGACGAACGGATCGTGACGATACCTAACGGCATTAACTTGTCGCGGTTCGATCCGACGAATGCGAGTTCGAGATCTGAAGTGCGTCTGAGCTTTGGCGTGCCGAAGGATGTTCCTTTGGTGCTCTTCGTCGGCAGCCAGTATCGACTGAAGGGATTGGAGTTCGCCATCAGGGCCCTGGCTGAAATGAAGACCGCGGCTGTCTTGCTAGTTGTCGGCGGAGACGCAGAAGCACCTTTCAAGCGACTTGCGGAACAGTTGGGCGTTGCCGAGCAGGTAGTCTTTGCGGGTGCTCGCAGCGATCTTCCCAGAATCTATCCCGCGGCCGATGCCTTTGTGCTTCCCACTCTCTATGAAACTTTCGCTCTCGTTTGTCTCGAAGCAATGGCTTCTGGTCTGCCGGTGCTGGCGTCGCCGGTAGGCGGCATCGAAGACTATCTAATTGACGGTGAGAACGGGTTTCATATCCAACGCGACGCGCTCGACATCGCCGTTAAGTTGGATCGAGTACTAGACGATGCGGCTCTTCATAGATGTTTACGTGAAAACGGTCTGGCAACTGCGAAAGACTATTCCTGGGAGAAGATCGCGAAACAATATTTGAACCTCTTTAACGAGTTGCTGGCAGAACGCGCGCGAAATGTACGGGGCTTCGTGCTTCCGGATCCGAGTATCTCGACCTGACGACAGATGATGGCAAGAGAACATTCCCACGATAGAGAAGTGAAGCTGCGCGTCTTGCGTATTGCTCATTCAAGTTTAACTCCCGAACTGCGACAGCGTGAGCGTGCGCTGGCGCGATGTTATCCGGATGTGGATCTTGAAGTGATTACCACCAGGCGTTGGCGCGAAGCCGAGATGGAGGTTGAAGCCGCACCCGACGATCTGTTTCCAGTAAGAACGGCGCGGAGTCTTTTGTCCAAACACATCAATTTGTTTGCTTACGATCCGAAAATCCTCGTCGCTGCGCTTCGCGAGCACCGGCCACACCTGATCGACATGGGCGCCGAGCCCTACAGCATCGCAGCCGCTGAGATCCTGACGTTGTGTAACTGGTTCGCGCCGGGCGTTCCCATCGTCATGCAGACAAACCAGAACATTCATCATAAGTATCCATTTCCGTTCAGTTGGCTCGAGCAGCGAACTTTTGGCCGCGTGGCCGCTGCCTATGCGTGCAGCGAATCGGTGTGTGAGGTATTGCGTGCGAAAGGCTTTGATAAGCCGGCGCCCATCGTGCCGTTCGGTGTGAACACTGATGCATTTCGTCCGCGACCGCCACGCGAGCGATTTGATGGACCACTAACAATCGGATATGTCGGACGAATGCTGCCGGGAAAGGGCCTCAATATTTTGGCTGAGGCGCTCAAACAAGTTCAAGACGAAGCCTGGCAGTTACTGGTTGTGGGTGATGGGCCGGAACGCGAAACGTTTGAGCGACAGCTCTCGGCAGGTGGACTCCGAAACCGCGCGGAGTTTACCGGCGCGATCAATTTCGCGCTGATGCCTGAATATTTTCACAAGCTGGATCTGATGGTGATACCGACGGAGACGACCAAACACATTCGCGAGCAGTTCGGACGTGTAATTGTTGAGGCGCTGGCCAGCCGCGTGCCGGTCGTCGGTTCAACATGTGGCGCAATACCGGAAGTCATTGGCGATGCCGGTCTGGTGTTTCCCGAGGGTGATGCGGGAGCACTCGCCGTCGCTTTAAGGCGGCTGCTGTCGGATGAGGGCTTGCGCGAGCGACTTGCGTTGGCGGGACTGGCGCGAGTCGAAAACTATTCGTGGGAGCGAGTCGCGGAAAAGACTTACGCGCTCTACCGGCAAGTGATGAAGGCCGGCACTGAACCGGTTCGCCGTCCGACGGTTGAAGTAGCCGCATGAACCTTTGGAGTGCGCTGACCTGTCAGCGCTTTAGTCAGTCGCGACCTGTCGCGGCGCTGGTTCGGGAGAATGTCATGTCACACTGCGGCGTCTAGCCGCCGAAAACCAAAGCGGTGCCAAGTCACCGCACTCCAAAGAAGGTCGAATGCTGAAACGCAATATCAAATTAGTCTTTAGCACTAACGCGCTCATGTTGGCTTCAGGTGTAGTCACCAGTTTGCTGAGCGCCTGGGCGCTCGGTCCGAGCGGGCGCGGCGATTTAATGGTAGTGCTGATGTGGCCGGCCATCTTTTCAATGGTCGCGCAAATCGGTCTGCCGCAAGCTTATCGTTTTTGGATCGCGAAACGTCCTGAGTGTGTTTCAGCTCTGTTTTCGAATGCGGTGATTTTTACGCTCGTAGTCGGACTGATCGCTTTGGGTTTCGCGGAACTGGTAATTCCGCATCTGATTGGCGAGCGTAGTCCCGAGGTGCTCCGACTTACGCGGATCTACCTGCTTGTAATTCCGGTGCACATGCTTACCGATCTAACGCGTGGACTCCTGGAAGGAGCGCGACGCTTTACCTGGGTCGGAGCGCTGCGTTTGATACTTTTTGGCGTGCAGTTGGTGACCTACATTGTTCTGTGGATGTTTGGCGAACTAACGGTTGCCAGCGCCTCGTACACGATGCTCGCGTCGTTAGCCGCTTCGTTAGCTGTGTCTCTGATCGCGGTCTGGCGGGAACTCAGTCCGAAGTGGCAGCCGAACTTGTCAGAACTTGGAACCACACTCCGTTACGGCATACGCGACTATCCCGGCATCCTTACCGAATTCGTAAATTGGCGACTCGATCTGATGATGCTGGTCGGAACGGCGTCGAGCGCTGCGCTGGGACTTTACGTGGTGGCGCTTCGACTCGCCGACATTACCAGCACGCTGGCTGGATCAGTTGGCGATGCGCTGTTGCCGGAAGTAGCAGCGTCGAAAAAAGCTGAAGAGGCGACACGCGTGGTGACGAGAAGTTTGCGACTGACGCTCTGTGCGCACTTGTTGATTCTCGTTCCGCTCTGGATTGCCACGCCTTACATACTTCGCTTCGCTTATGGAGAAGGCTTCGTAGAGGTAACCAACGTTTTGCGATTGCTCATGTTCGCGTCGGTAGTTTGGAGCGCCGGCGCAATCGTCATTAGCGGGCTGAACGGATTGGGCCATCCCGGCTTGAGTGCGATCGCCAGGATTGCAGCCGCGCTGGTCATGGTGGTGTCGTTGCTAACGCTGCTGCCGACGAGAGGTATTCAAGGCGCCGCGTTGTCTTCAATCTTTGGTTACAGTGTGATGTTTCTGGTGGCGCTGTTTTGGTTGCTGCGACGTCGGCAAATTACGTTGTGGGAATGCCTGCGACCACGTTGGGATGACGTGCCGCTCAGTTTCACTCCGGCTGGTCTTCGCGTTCAACTCGGCAGACTGATCCGCCGCGCGCCGCAAACTGAGGGACAAACTACTGATGCGCTCGCAGCGTTGGAATAGTTTCGACTGCGGCAAAGCCGCAGTTTGTTATGTGGAATGCTAAACCTTCGCTTCATTAGTCCTCTCGCTCTCCTGATCGTACTCACGCTGCCTTGCTCCGGCTGCGCTCGCGATACCAACTGCACTTTCATTCCGCGATCGGCCTCAACTGGTCCAGTAATCCCCGAAGCTTTTGGCGTCAATATTGATTTCACTGATCCTCGTCCCGGGGAGATGAAGATGATTTCCGACGCAGGGTTTCGCTGGGTGCGAATGGATCTTAAGTGGGATGCCACCGAGAAGGAGCGGGGGCGCTATGACTTCTCCGACTATGATCGCCTGATGACGGCCCTTGAACCTCATGGCATTCACGCGCTCTTTATTCTTGATTACGGCAACCCACTTTACGACAACGGCGCGCCTCCTCGAACTGAAGCGACGAGACAAGCGTTTGCGCGCTGGGCCATAGAGGCAGCGAAGCACTTCGCCGGGCGCCGCGCAATCTGGGAAGTCTATAACGAGCCCAACCATTCAACTTTTTGGCCGCCGAAACCCAACCCGCAGGAATACGTGGCTCTCGCGCTGGCTGTCGGCCGCGCATTTCGAGCCGCTGTACCCGACGAGAAGTTGATTGGCCCGGCAACTTCGGAAATCGATTTCAGTTTTCTTGAGAGCTGCTTCAAAGCAGGATTGCTGGAGTATTGGTCGGCAGTCTCGGTGCATCCCTATCGTCGCTCAGAACCCGAAACTGCCGCGCAGGACTATTGTCGTTTGCGCGAGCTGATCAAAAAGTACGTGCCGAAACTAGTCCAAAGTCCAAAGTCCAAAGTCCAAAGTCCGGCAAATGACGGGACTGGTAGCGAACAAGATATCCCGATCATATCAAGTGAGTGGGGCTACTCGGCAGTATGGCCTGGCGTCAACGAGGAGAAGCAGGGCGAACTACTTGCGCGCGCGTTTCTAATCAATATGGCCAACGGTATTTCGCTGTCGATTTGGTACGACTGGCGTGATGATGGCTTGAATCCGAATGAGCCTGAACACCATTTCGGCACGGTGTCTAATTTCTACCACGATGACCGAGTCCGCGCTAACGATCCGAAGCCCGCGTATCTGGCTGCAAAAACCCTGGCAACGTTTTTCAGCGGTTATCGCTTTGAAAAGCGAATAGACGTCGGAGTCGCCGAAGACTACGTGCTCGCTTTTCGCAAAGGCAATGAGCTTCGCTTCGCCGCGTGGACCACTGGAGCCCGTGCCGGAAAATTTTTGATTCCATTGAGCGCCGGTGCGTACTCGGCTCTCACGCACAAGGGCCAGGACGTCGGCATTCTTCGCGGCGATCAGAAAGGTCTGCTAATCGACTTAACTACCGCGCCGATGTACCTTCGTCCGCATAACTAATCGACCTGGCACCTGAGGCGATCTAGCGGTTGCGCTTTCTGGCAAGTGTGCCTGCTTGGTCGTTTCTCTCTATCACGAAGAGATTGCAGACGGAACCGCTGGGAGCAAAGAGATCCGTCTAAGCTGGGAGCACAGGCAGCTTGCCTGCCTCAACGTTCGTGACCACGTAGCAGCAGCAAGATGCCTGCGCTCCCAGCTAACGCCCATGAGCACTTATCCATTCGAGAGATTGGCGAACGACCCTTTCGCCCGGCAACAAATCACGCTGAGCTATTTGCGCCCGGGCAGTCCATTGCCTTTGGTAATTCGTCCGGCGGGGGAGGAAATTGAACTGGTCGAGTGGGCTGCAGCGAACACGCGTTTTATCGAGAGTTATCTGCTCAGAAACGGAGCGATCCTTTTCCGCGACTTCGCCCTTTCGACGGTCGAGGAATTTGAGCGGTTGATCGAAGCGGTGTCGGGCCCGCTGCTGGACTACTCGTATCGTTCGACGCCTCGCCACGTAGTTAGTGGAAGAATCTATTCGTCAACCGAGTATCCCGCCCACCAAACGATACCGCTGCACAACGAGAACTCTTATACGCGCAACTGGCCCATGAAGCTCTCGTTCCTTTCGCTGCAGGTGGCGGAGAAGGGAGGGGAAACTACGCTAGCCGACAGCCGCGCGATCTACCAGGCGATGCCACTGGAGATTCGCGAATGCTTTGTGCGCAAGGGCTTGATGTATGTTCGCAACTACGGCACCGGTCTGGACCTTCCCTGGCAGGAAGTGTTTCAAACTTCGAGTAAAGCGGTTGTTGAAGACTACTGTCGCAAGGCCCGCATAGAATTTGAATGGCTTGGAGAAAAGCAGGTCCGCACGCGACAAGCAGGGCCGGCGGCGGAAGTCCATCCGCGCACAGGCGAGCTGATATGGTTCAACCAGGCGCATCTATTTCATGTTTCCCGGTTGCCGGCGGAAGTGCGGGAGTGGCTATTGAACTCCTATGGCGAACCGAACCTGCCGCGCAACGTTTACTTCGCCGACGGCTCACCAATCGAAGCCGCGATGCTGGATGAAATCATGCGCGTACACGAAGAGCAGGCGGTTGTTTTCCCCTGGCGCGAGGGCGATGTGCTGATGCTCGACAATATGCTGACGGCGCATGGGCGCAAACCGTTTTCGGGGAAACGTAAGGTTGTGGTCGGCATAGCTGAATCAAACGGTAGTATCTCAACTTGATCTTTCTCTATGTAACCTCCGTGTGCTCTGTATCTCTATGAGTGAGCGATGGCCAATAGAGATCCACCGCAGAGGCACAGAGTACACAAAGGAACGACGGAGATTAGTTCAAAACTGAGACACTACCGAATCAAGCCTCAGCGTAGCAGATTTAGCGATGCTGTTAGATAATGCTTTGCTTGATCAAAGACTCCGCTGAAGCTTCTGCCAATCCTGTCCCGGTAAACCTCAACAATCTGCCGGACCCTTATCCCACCCTAAGCGCCCAGGAAGTTCACATCTGGCATGCGAACCTGGATGATCACCCACCCGACCCCTTGCGGCTGCTTCTCTCGGAAGACGAAGTCTCACGCGCCGATCGATTCCACTTTGCAAAAGATAGAAACCACTTCATTGTCGCCCGAGCCATATTGAGGAAACTGCTTGCCGCATACCTGAACATTGACGCGAGCGAGCTGCGCTTTGTTTACGAAGAGAAGGGAAAGCCTGCGCTCGAAGAAAGGCAGCGGAGTTTGCTCAGCTTCAATCTCGCACATTCACACGGCAGGGTGATCTATGCGTTCTCACGTGGTCGCGAGCTGGGCGTTGATCTGGAGTTCATGAGAGAAGACTTGGGAAGTGACCAAATTGCGGAACGGTTTTTCTCCGCATCCGAAATTGTCGCGCTGGAGAGTTTGACTCCTGAATTAAGGCAACGGGCTTTCTTTGAATGCTGGACGCGCAAGGAGGCGTATATCAAAGCGCTCGGCGTCGGACTC
>DASYMB010000259.1:0-4387 GCA_036009285.1 Pyrinomonadaceae bacterium
CGTCAAAGCGCCAAGCAGGATTGCCGCATCAGTGACCGTTCGCGCCATTGGTCCCGCTGTGTCCTGGCTATGCGAGATGGGGATGATGCCGCTGCGGCTGATAAGACCAACGGTCGGCTTGATTCCCACCAATGAATTTGCGGACGAAGGACAGACGACCGAGCCGTCGGTCTCAGTGCCGATAGCCGCGACGCAAAGGTTTGCAGCCGCTGCTGCGCCTGAGCCGGAACTCGAGCCGCAGGGATTACGATCGGTGGCGTAGGGATTTCTTGTTTGTCCGCCGCGACCACTCCAACCGCTTGACGAATGGCTCGAGCGAAAGTTTGCCCACTCGCTGAGGTTGGTTTTTCCGAGGATCACCGCTCCGACGTCACGCAGCTTCTTCGCCACGTGGGCATCCTGCGCGGGTCGCGAGCCGACGAGAGCGAGGGAGCCGGCGGTGGTCATCATGCGATCGGCGGTATCGATGTTGTCCTTTATTAGAATGGGAATTCCGTGAAGTGGACCACGCGCGCCCTTTGCTTTGCGTTCACGATCGAGTGCGTCCGCAATCGCGAGCGCATCAGGATTGATCTCGATGACTGAATTCAGCGCCGGACCGTTTTTGTCGATGTCGTCAATTCGTTCGAGATACTTTCTGGCGAGGGAGCGCGCAGTGAACCTCCCGGATTTCAAACCATCCTGCAACTCGGAAATAGTCAGCTCCTCGAGCTCGAATTCTTTGGGAGGCGCGTCCAGGTGTTTTGGCGAGTCGCTGTCGGCGACGAGTGATGCAGGTTTACTTAGGGCCAGCACGCACGCGAGCGCGCTGGCTTCCAAAAACTTTCGACGTTTCATCGCTGCCTCCTATGATCCTTTTTGGACATGGCTCATTAACGCCAGCAGATTGTTTTCGGAATCGCGGAAAGAAGCCAGCCAGAGATCATAGCTCCCCATATCGGCCACGAAGATAGGCTTTTCCTCAAACTGAACACCGCGCTCGGATAGAGTCGCATACGCCAACAAAATATCATCGACCTTGAAATAGATTATCGAGCTGGCATGATCGAATTCCGGTTTCGCGGGAAGAGAGAGCATGAGCCTGATGCCCGCGCAATCAAAGAAAGCCAGGTTTGGCGGAACGCTGAACAGGTGTTTCATCCCGAGTTTGTCGCGGTAGAAATCGACCGCGCGATCGAGGTCGTGCACGTTTATCGCGATTTGCTCAATCGCCGAGAGACCGAAGTCAGAGTGGTTGGCCATCCTAATTATTCTCCACTTAGTAAGCTGATTGTGCGGGAGACTATCAGAAGTCTCGCAAAACGTGAACGGCTTAATTCGCTTATAGCCTTCCCGGCCACTGGCAAATTCCAGCGCGTTGCCCTAACGTGGTTGTTCAAAAGCGACGTAACAGAACGGTGCGGGATTGCGGACGAAATCAGGAATGACTGTCGAAACTACCAACGAACCTGAACCACAGGTGGAACTGACTCGCGCCGCGGTGCTGCCGCTCGTGGCGGTCGTGGGACAGCCGAATGTCGGCAAGTCCACCTTATTTAACCGGCTCATCGGCCAGCGTCGTTCGATTGTCGGCGACGAACCGGGCATCACGCGCGATCGGATCTACGGCGAAGTCGAATGGGGCGGCGAACGGTTTTCGCTGGTCGATACCGGCGGAATTATTCCCGACGACGACGCTGTTATTCCCGCAAATATTTTTAAGCAAGCAGGCTTCGCCATCGACAATGCTCAGGCAATCATCTGGGTGGTTGACGCGCGCCTGGGCCTGACGCCACTCGATGAAGAGTTGGCCCAACTGCTGCGGGCGACGGGCAAACGCGTGTTGGTGGCGGCTAACAAATCAGAAAAGGCGCGAGTGGAGGCGGAGGCGGGAGAATTTTATCGCTTCGGGTTTGAGGAAGTCTTTGCCGTTTCAGCGGAGCAGGGGATTGGACTGGGAGACCTGCTCGATGCCTTAGTTAAAGATCTGAACTTCTCTGAATCCGAGATTTCAAATGTTAAAGAGCAGCGCGAACTGCGTCTGGCGATCATCGGTCGTCCCAACGTGGGAAAGTCTTCCTTACTGAACCGGCTGATTGGTGAAGAACGTGTGATCGTATCTCCCGTCGCCGGGACCACGCGCGATTCCATCGATACGCTTCTCACCACGCCGGAACAAAAGTTTCGTCTTATTGATACCGCCGGAATTCGTCGCAAGGGCAAGACAGGCGAGCTGGCCGAGAAGCTTTCGATTGTGATGGCGATGAAGAGTTTGGCGCGCGCTGACGTGGCGATTGTCGTTATTGACGCCGAGGAAGGACCCACCGCGCTCGATGCGCATATCGCGGGTTACGCGCACGATGCCGGGTGTTCGATCATCATCGCGTGTAACAAATGGGACGCGGTGAAGAATAAGGAAACGAGTACGTCGATGCAGTTTGAACGCAGAGTTCGCGACCGAATGAAATTCCTTGAATGGGCGCCGGTAGTAATGATCTCAGCACTGAACGGCCAGCGCGTTGAGAATCTGCTGCCGCTTGCCGTGCGGGCCAACGCGGAACGCAATCGACGCATACCAACCTCGCAGCTCAACGCATTTTTTGAAGCCGCCGTATCGCAGCCCCGCGGGGGCAGCGCGCCGGCGCCGGTTAAAGGCGGAGTCTCGCGGCTTCACGTGCAATACATGACGCAGGCGGGCGTTCGACCGCCGACGTTTGTACTGTTCACTTCCGGCGGGAAGGCAGGCCTGCATTTTTCTTACCTGCGCTATCTGCAAAATCGTCTGCGCGAGGAATTCGATTTCTTCGCGACTCCGCTGAGAATTGTTGAGAAGCATAAGGCGCGGCGGAAGAGATAGCCTCTTGGACTTTGGGCTTTGGACTTTGGTCCTTTGTACTTGGTACTTGGAGCTTTGCGCTTGCCTTTGTAGATTCGACTGTTTCGAGTGCCTCTGACGCGCAGAGATCAAAGCACCAAGTACAAAGCACCAAGTTCGAAGCCCAAAACCCAAAGCCCAAAGCCCGAAGCCCAAAAACCGAAGTCCCTTCTAGAAATGTTTCCCAAGGCTCCGATCACTTTCGACGTGTTGGCCCAGGATGGTGAAGCGCGGGCCGGTCTACTTACCACCCGCCGCGGCGTTATTGAAACACCGGTTTTCATGCCGGTCGGCACAGCGGGAACGGTAAAGGGCACGCGCTTCGAAGCCCTTGAAGACGAGCTCGACGCCCGCATCATTCTGGGCAACACCTATCACCTCTGGTTGCGACCAGACACCGAAGTCATCAAGCAGTGTGGCGGGCTGCACCAATTCAGCGGCTGGCAACGATCTCTGTTAACCGATTCCGGCGGCTTTCAGGTTTGGAGTTTGGGCGCCTTGCGGAAGATCACCGAGGAGGGCACACAGTTTCGCTCGCACCTCGACGGCAGTCTGCGGTTTCTCTCGCCCGAGATTTCAATGGAAGTTCAGGCGGTGCTGGGTGCAGAAATTGTGATGGCGTTTGATGAATGTGCTCCCGGCGATGCGCCGTTCGACGTTTCCCGCGAGAGCATGGAGTTGACCGCTCGCTGGGCCAGGCGCTCGCGCGCGAAGTTTGACAGTTTGCAGTTGGCAGCTTCGGATACCGGCCGGACAGAACCTACCGAGTCTATCAGCGGTGCACAGGCGCTTTTTGGAATCGTCCAGGGTGGAGCCCATCTCGAACTCAGGCGCGAATGCCTGAAGCGTACGACCGACATAGGTTTCGACGGGTATGCGATTGGAGGGCTGAGCGTTGGTGAAGAGAAGAGCGTTATGCGGCGCGTAATCAGTGAGGTCGCACCCGAACTGCCCGCGGAGCGGCCACGATATCTGATGGGCGTGGGCACGCCGGAGGATTTGATCGAAGCCGTGTCGCGCGGGGTTGACATGTTTGACTGTGTGCTGCCGACCAGGAACGGGAGAACCGGCCAGGCCTTTACGTCGCGCGGGAAAGTGAACGTGAAGAATGCGCAGTGGGCGCTTGACACGAGACCCCTCGACGAGTCGTGCGGGTGCTCGGTCTGCCGGCGACACTCGCGCGCTTACCTCCGTCACCTTTCGGTCTCGGGTGAAATGCTCGCGAGTGTGCTCTTGACCCATCACAATTTGGCCTTCTTCCTTGACACTATGCGACGCGTCAGGCAATCTATCCGGTCTGGCGATTTCAACAAATTTCGACGAGAGTTCACCGAGCGACTGAACGCAAACAAAGAAGACAAAGCGCTCAGTAGTACTTAAGTGTGAGGTGAAAGCGGAAACGTCGTTCATAATTTAGGATCTAACTCCAAAGGCAACTAAAACAATTTGATGGCACTTCTATTAGTGATATTTCAGGGCGGCCTTGGGGCACTTGGCGGCTTGGTCCCGATGCTCCTGATCATAGGCGTCTTC
>DASYMB010000260.1:0-12079 GCA_036009285.1 Pyrinomonadaceae bacterium
CTCTGAGGCTCGCTCAAGCGCGCAGCGGCGATTAATACCTGTTACGCTACGCTCGCTATCGAGCGAATGTTACGGAAGTCTCGTCAAATTGTGCTTGACACGTCACAAATGTTCGGTATAATTTCACACACTGAACACGCAGTCCCCTTGATAAAGTGCTTTTTCGGAAAGGTCTCGGCCGAGTTATCAACGCCGCGAGGCTTTATCTCACTCGCAAACGCACTGCCCGGTTACGGGATCGGCCTTAGCGATTCTCAGTTCTTTGCCATTGCCCTGAATCAACCCGAACCTGCCCGAAAGTTTGCCCCGCCAATCTTAATTGATTAGCGGGGCGCCTCTCTTTTTACACAAACTATTATTTGAAACTACTTGCCGGAAAGGACTCTCTCGTTTTGCCGCTCTGACTTGAGGTTCGAATTTGAAGAACTGAGCTCGATCTCCTTCCCTGCCATCTCAGCAAAAAGCCGTTCGTATTGGTCTACCACTCGATCCCAATCATAGTATCGCTGCACTCTAACCTGGGCCCGGTTGCGATAACTCTGCACCAGCGAGCCGTCCCGCAATACGCGCTGCAGCTTTTCTGCCAGATCGAGTTCGTCCGCATAAGGTATGCCGGCATCGCCCACGGCCTCGATGTTTTCGGGAGTCGCCAGGGTCAAGACGCAGTTTCCGTAACCCATAGCTTCGAGAAGTGCTGGATGAGTTCCGCCCACCTCGGTTGCATGGACATAGCAATAAGCATTTTGCTGGAGAGCTCGGTAGTCCTGGCCGAAAACGAAACCGGTAAAAATTATTCGCTTGTCGCCGCGCGCGCGTTCTTTCAAGTTTGTGATGTAGTCATGAGCGTAAGGTGCGTCGCCCACTATCAACAGCCGATAGGCAGTGCGGACTTTCTTGAAGGCCTCTATTACAAGATGCGCGTTGTTTTCCGGCTCCAGTCGGGAGACGTAAAGGACATACCTGTTCGGCTCGGCCCGCCAACGCCGAACGGCTGCACGATCCGGACGTCGTTCAACTTCCGAACCATAGGCGATCATTTCCGATTTCGCATTGTAGCGAGCGAGGTAGTAATCCTGAATGACTTGCGCATCGGTAACCATCACATTCGGGAGAATCGTGGCCAAACGTTCCGCCGCTAAATAGTAGCGTCTTCCCAACCAGCCCCACTTTTTTCGTTTATGTTCCAGCCCGTCTACGTTTATCGCTACCGGCGTGCCCGTGAGCCGCAGGATGGGCGCAAAAGGAGCGTTGGCCGCGTTGCAGATTAACGCCGCGTCAAATCGCGAGGACACCGCATGAACCGCCGAAAGAAAGGAGTGAACTACTGTGTCAAAGTATTTGTGGCGGATGGTGGGCAGAACTTTTAGTTGGACACCGTGATACTCCAACTGCCGCGGCGAAACGTAGTGGGCCCGGCCATACACTGTGACCTCGTGCCCGCGAGCTACAAGTCTGGTTGATAGATGTTCTGCGAAGGTCTCGAATCCGCCGTAGCTGGCTGGAATGCCGCGGGTCCCCAGAATAACGATGCGCATAAGAGTCGTGAAAATCGATCCGTTACGTTTCTACGCCACTAATCTTACTTGATAAATCCGTCTTAACAACGACTGCGAGTTTCTGGTACACGCGAGAGTTTTTGACGAGCCGTCACTCGCCGGTCCCAGTCTTTGACGCAAAGCAGCGCCCGCCAGTCTGAATCGGTCACAGCTTTTTCAATCGCGAGAGTTTTTACCACGAGTCCAGATTTAGGGAAGCTTACCCTCTGGTTCGGCATGGCGCAAGCGCGAGTAGGCGACGACTAGTCAACTCAAAATCCGACGTGCTTGAATGGTAACAACCGAGACGATGTAGTCGGTTTTTATGCCATAAGTTTGTCTAACGCGTTGAAAGTTTTTCGTCGTTCCCGACACAGACTATAAAGAGCGCGGGGCAGATACATGGCGCTCATTTGATCCAGGAATAAAGATGCTTGGGGGGATCGTTGTGCCTACGCAGGCACTCTAAAAGCACGATCGCTTGCGAGGCTCAGGCGGAACATCTATGCGACTGGCGGTTCTTGAAAGTCCACCGCCGATGTCAGATGTGAGCGCGATATCGCTACAACCGGAGAGGGTAACAGGTGAGGATCCTCTGAGAGATCCCTCTCTCTGGCAGCGCTATTTTTTCCCTGCGGCTGATGCCTGTGAGTCACCACCCGGGTGAACACGGGTGTCGCGCTCGCGTATGCGCGCTGCCTTTCCACGCAGGCCGCGCAAGTAGTAGAGCTTTGCTCGTCGCACTCGGCCTCTCTTCACCACATCAATGTGGTCAACGATCGTGGCATGAAGCGGAAAGATTCGCTCGACCCCGATACCGAAGCTAGTCTTTCTGACAGTGATCGTCTCTCTGGCCCCGCCGTGTTTGCGGGCAATGACCACGCCTTCAAAAGCCTGCAAACGTTCCTTCGTCTCAGATTCCTTAATGCGCACATGCACGCGCACCGTATCGCCCGATTGAAAATCAGGAATGCTTTTTCGCAGTTGGGTTGCTTCAATACTATCTAATCGGTTCATTTCGTTACTCCGTTCTCAGGTTCCAGTACAATTTCAGCGGCTGCTCGGGGCAGTAGCCCGGGCGTGAGCAAGGGGGCCAGGATCGCTGCATCCACGCCCTCCCTCATGATCGGGTTACTGCCCCAAAGCTCGCCAGCGAAACTAAACAAAACTATTTCAAAAGATCCGGACGATTCCGCTCAGTCTTCCGCAGCGCTGCTTCGCGACGCCAACGCGCAATCTCACCGTGGTTCCCTGTCAATAAAACATCCGGGACACTTAATCCTGAAAACTCAGTCGGGCGCGTATACTGCGGGTGGCCCAGCCGGCCTTCGGAAAATGATTCGTTTACCGCGGAGCTTTCGTTTCCCAGCGCTCCGGGCAACAACCGCACCACCGCATCTACAACAACCACGGCGGCCGGTTCGCCTCCCGACAAAACATAATCTCCGATTGAGATTTCATCCGTCGCGAGCGCTTCACCGACGCGTTCGTCAACGCCCTCATAGCGTCCGCAAATCAAAACCAGTTGCGACGCGTTTTGGGAAAGATCCTGCGCAAGTTCCTGCGTAAAGACTCGACCCTGCGGTGACAAAAGGACCACTCGGGTTTGCGGCGAATACTCTTCGCGACTGACGCACGCGGTTAGCTCCTGAACGGCCGCAAAGATTGGTTCGGGTTTGAGCACCATGCCCTCACCTCCGCCAAACGGACGGTCATCGACAGTATGGTGGTTGTCGCTCGTCCAGTGGCGAAGGTCATGCGCCATCGTCTCCACTAGTCCGGCCGCGCGTGCCCTGCGAATAATCCCGTAGTCAAACGCTTCACGAAAAAACTCGGGAAAAATCGTAATGATGTCGCAACGCAGCACAGTACAAATTTCAAAGACAACTACAAATCCAACAGCCCCTCTGGCGGATCGATTACTATCCTCTTACGCGAGATATCGATCTCGACAACAATCGACGCGGCCATCGGGATTAACACCTCACATCGCTCTTCATTCTCTACAGCCAGCAGTTCGACGCCGCCAGTTCTCAATACCTCGCGAACCTTGCCTAAGCTCTGGCCGAGGTTACTTTCAACTGAACATCCTTCGAGCTCCCAATCATAAAATTCATCTTCGGAGAGCTCGACGCGTTCCGTTTCCGGAAGACCGAACTCATAACCGACCAGAGCTTTTGCCGATTCCACGGTGTCATAACCGGCGAACTTGAGCACCATCCGATCGTTTTGAAACCAGTAGTTCTCCAGTTTCAACTGGGCGCGTTTTCCGTCT
This sequence comes from Pyrinomonadaceae bacterium, assembly GCA_036009285.1. GTDB lineage: Bacteria > Acidobacteriota > Blastocatellia > Pyrinomonadales > Pyrinomonadaceae > PSRF01. Next base: position 3,811 of record DASYMB010000260.1, read on the forward strand.
GGCCCAACTCCCGACAGCTCCGAGACACGCTCGAATCGTTCCGGAAAATCTGTCAAAATATCAGCAACCAACTCGCCCTTGAGACCCCTCGTCCTTACTGCGCGAGCAACGATGATCAGGTCGTTGCGTTTTTCATCTTCAGGCAAATTCATTCCACGATTTCGAGCATGAAACGATGTTTTCGCTTCAGGCTGACGGCATAAGCGAGGGAGCGCAAAGCTCGAATTGTGCGCCCCTGCCGTCCTATCAACTTTCCCATATCGGTAGGCGCGACACGCACTTCAATAAGAGTGCCGCCCTGCTGATCGACTTCGCGCACGTCGACGGCCTCAACATCATCGACCAATGCCCTGACGACCATTTCGACGGCTTCTCTCATATCGGTGAACCTTAGGCTTCCGGCTGAGCGGCCGCGGCTTGTTGTTTACCGCTGGCTTTGATCAGTTGACCCACAGTCTCGGTTGGCTGCGCGCCTCTCTCCATCCAGTAACGAACGCGATCCAAGTCCAACTTAATCTCGGCCGGCTCTCGCGTCGGATTGTAGGTACCTAAATTCTCGAGACAGGCGCCATCGCGTTTCGATTGTTTTTCCTTCACAATAATTCGATATGAAGGTCGCTTCTTCGCGCCGGTGCGCATCAATTTAATTGCTAACAAATCCTTACCTCCCTGCAAAAGTTCCGAGTTCTTAGTTCTGAGTGCTGAGTTTTAGACTCTGAATCTGAGTTCTTTGCTCACCACTTGTCACGTTTCACTCTTCACCGTTTCTATCGTCGTTTCTTCTTTCGTTTCTTCTTCAGCTTTTTCCTTGACGGCCCAGCGGGCGCGCCGCCTAACGCGGGAAAGGACGGCATCTCACCGCCATCATCATCGCCGCCCATTCCGGCAAGCGCGCCCATGTCCGGCATTCCGGCCATGCGTCGCATCATCTTGCCCTTTAGACCACTGCCGCCAAACATCCCCGAACTGGTGAGCTGCCGCATCATCTGTCGCATCTCGGTGTATTGCTTCACGAGCTTATTCACCTCGGCGACGTTTGTACCCGAGCCTCTCGCTATCCGGCGGCGGCGATTGGCATTCAGAACGCGATGGTCTGTCCGCTCTTCGCGCGTCATCGAATCGATGATCGACTCGGTGCGTTTCAACTCCGTTTCCATCTGCTTCGTCTGCTCTTCATCCATCTGCGGCATGCCGATGCCGCCGAGCAGTTGATCGGGCAGAAGCTTCATGATCTTCGAGAAAGAACCAAGCTTCTTGACCTGCCGCAGTTGTGAACGAAAGTCGTCGAGGGTGAATTCGTTTTTCTGAAGCTTCTTTAACTGTTCCTCGGCTTCAGACTGATCGACTTTCGACTGAACCTCTTCGATGAGCGACAACACATCGCCCATCCCCAAAATTCGCTGGGCCACTCGCTCAGGATAAAATGGCTCGAGCGCGTCATACTTCTCGCCGACGCCGACGAACTTCACCGGCTGGCCGATAACCTGCTTGATCGAAAGCGCCGCGCCTCCGCGCGCATCGCCGTCCATCTTCGTGAGCACTACTCCGGTAATTCCGATCCGCCGGTGAAACTCTTCCGCTGAACGGACCGCATCCTGGCCAGTCATCGCGTCAGCCACAAACAGAATTTCAACCGGATGAGTTGCGCTCTTGATATGGGCCAACTCGTCCATCAACTCTTCGTCGATGTGCAAGCGCCCGGCAGTATCGATCAGCAACGTGTCAAAGCCCGTCTGTTGCGCGTGCTTCAAGGCTTCGCGGACCAGCGTTAGCGGATCGTTCGTGTCGGGCTGTTCAAAGATCTGTTGGCCAGTCGCTTTCGCGATGACCCGGAGTTGCTCGCGAGCGGCTGGTCGGTAAACGTCTACTGAAACCAACAGCGACTTGCGATCCTGATTTGCGGCAAGCCAGCGCGCGATCTTTCCCGTCGAGGTCGTCTTGCCGGAGCCTTGCAGCCCCACGATCATCACGACGTTCGGGATCTGTTTAGTAAAGACCAGCCGGGACGATTGGCCGCCAAGCAAATCAACCAGCTCGTCGTAAACTATTTTGACGACCTGCTCGGAAGGCTTAAGCTCCTGCCAAACCTGCTGTCCCTCGGCCTTTTCCTTGACAGAGGCGATAAAGTCTTTGGCGACTTTATAGTTGACGTCGGCTTCAAGTAAGGCGAGACGAATCTCGCGCAGCGCCGCGTCGACATGCTCCTTGGTCAGCACGCCTTCGCCGCGCAGATTCTTCAGAGTCCGTTTTAGCTTGTCAGATAAGGACTCAAACATAGTGCACTCGGGCGAAATTTCTGCCAACGGCGGAAACGAAGATGATAGCGGGCGGGGTAAAAGGGTGTCAAGGTAAGCACCTGCGGTGCTCTAAGGAGAGGCCTGCTTTCCGATTTAATTGATTAGAGTTGACCGGAACGCCGTTCAACCCGAGTGAAGGCCAGATTTCAGAAAATGACAAAGCTAATAAACGCGCCGGAACGTTATTTCCAACGGCTAGCCTTGCTCTTGGTCGGGCTCTCGGTTTTGGGAGCCTGGCAATCGCCATCGAGGAGCGTCTGGGCACAAACGTCCAGAGGGATTCGGTTCACCGAGTCGCTTAAGTTTCAGGAGATTGAGCCGGGAATCGAGCATGGACAAACCACCAGCGGTCACGCCTCGAAGGATGAACTAACCGGTCCCTGGTTTATCAATGTGCTCAGGATTGATCTCAGTCGAGCGACGCTGAAGATTGTCCATGCCCTCGATGAAGGCGTGGGATTGGAAACCGTCAGCTCAATTGCGGCCAGGTATCGCGCAACCGCGGCAACCAACGGCGGCTACTTTCGAGTAGCGGGCACCTATCGCGGCGAGTCACTCGGGCTCTTGGTTCTTGACGGCAAATTGATCAGCGAACCTCACAACGATCGGGCTGAGCTTGGATTAATAGACAGTTCTGACAAAATGGAAATCATCTTTGGTCACTTAAAGTTTTCCGGTGAAATCTCGCTTGGATCTTTGAAGCGTGCTGTACAAGGTTTGAATCGCCCTCTCTCGCCGGACGAGTTGATTGTCTTTACGCCGGAGTTCCATCGGACTACTTTAACCAACCCTGACGGGATCGAAGTTGTAGTACGTCGAAACCGGGTCGTATCCGTCGGGGACCTTAAAGGCAGTTCAACGATTCCCGCGGACGGCTTTGTTATTTCCGCGGTTGGGAAATCGCGGGAATGGCTAAAGGAAAACCTTCGCAAAGGTTCGCTGATAAAATTTTCCTGGCGTCTCAATTCCATCGAACCCGGCCAGGATGAAAAGTGGCGACGCGCTTACAACATCCTCGGCGCCGGACCGCAACTTATTAAAAATGGCAAGATCGCGATCAGCAACGTCCAGGAAAAAATTGCCCCTGCCTTCGTCAACGATGGTCACCCCAGAACTGCTATCGCGAGGCTGGCATCGGGAAAACTCTTGCTCATGACTATCGACGGACGCCAACTCGGTGAAAGCATCGGTATGTCTTTGACTACACTTGCTGATATCTTGATCGAACTCGGCGCGGTGGAAGCGATTAATCTCGATGGCGGCGGCTCAACCACCATGGTTATCCACAATAAGATCGTAAACCGACCTGCGGATCAAACCGGCGAGCGTCCGGTTAGCGACGCAATCTTAGTTTTTCCCAGGCCAAACTAATAAAACCATGGTGGACGCCTTGTGTCGCGTGTGTTAAATTCTGAACCGTTGACACTAACAACAGCTGCGTGGCTTCGTGGGAGATGCCGACGCACGCAACCCCTACCACCCGCTGCAATCAAAGTGCGCTTTGAAAAACGGATTGAATTGACCGTTTCTATAAGGACTACATGATTAAGAATGCAGGCTCCGGGGCTGGTGGCCCGTCGCCCGAACAATCCTCAAGCGGAAAAAGTGTGGTCGATCTCGCCGATGCGCGTGTTCGATTGAACTCGCGTTCGCGTCCCTCGAACCAAAATCTTTTGGAGGAGTTGGACCAGGTCCGTTCGCTCCTCGATCAGGGTTTATCTGCCGAAGCTAAGTCTCGAATTGCATCGCTCATCGCGGCGGCCCATAACAACCCTTCAGTCCTCGCGCTGGCACGCTGCTTTTTGTCTACCGCCCTTGAAATGCAGGGTCAATATCGCGACTCGCTCGCTGCGGTGGCGATGTATGAATCTCCGGAATCGCGCGCGAAGCTCGACCAGCAGACGGTCCAATCACTAAAGGTCCAGATTGGTCTCGCATACAACTATAACGGAGACCACCCGAAGGCGATCTCAATTCTCAAAGGGTCTCTACGCGAGTTTTCAGAGGGTGAAGCTGAACCCAATAACGGTCCGGTCTATGCGGCATTGGCCCGCGTCTATCGCAGTATCAATGAACATCCGATTGCGTTAGATTATGCCCAGCGCGCGCTCGATCATTTTCGACAGGCAGGCGAATGGCGCGGTCTTGCCGAAGCGTATTTTGGGATCGCGCTGGCGCAATTACAGGAAGGCGGCTACGAAGCTGCGCTCGAGAATCTTCAGCAAGCTCTAAAGCTGACCGGCGACCATCCCGCCAGTTATACCCTGGGAAAAATTTACGCCAACATGGCCGGCGTCTGTTGGTTTCTCAAGCGCCCACAGGAAGGCGTGCGTTATCTTGAAAAAGCGATTGGTTACTACGAGCGCACCGACCACAAAGCTAACGCGGCAAACGGCTACAACAATCTCGGCATAAATCTGATACTGATGGGCCAATGGGGAAGGGCCCAGGAAGCCTTGCAACGCGCGCTGTCACTGGCAACCGAAGCCGACGAACGCGCCGAAAAAGTTCCCATGATTCTCGACTCGCTCGGCGAGTTACTAATGCTGCGCGGTGAGCTTGACGAAGCCAGGGACTACCTGATGCGGGCCGTCGCTCTGGCCACTGAAGACGGCAATAAATGGTATGCCTGCCAGGCGCTGAGAACGTTGGCGCGCTGTTGCCTCGCGATGGAGGACCACGCGAAGGCCCTGGCGAACGTAAGCGAAGCGCTCAAACTGGCGCTGACAATTGGGGATCGCCAGGCTATTAGCGATTCGCGCTTGATCCTCGCAGAAGTGCACCTCCGCGAAGGAAGGGCTGAAGAATGCTCCGCGCAGTTAGAGAAGTTGACGGGGGAAACAAGCGAAACTACTACCGACCTCAGCTTTGCCGGGGAGTCGCAACGTCTCTACGGCATGCTGGCGATGACGCAATCCGACTTCTCTTCAGCGGCACAACATTTCGGCAGCAGTCTTTCGATTTTTGACATGCTCGGCGATCGCTATCGCGCTGCTCGCGCTCACAGCGAACTCGGACGTGCCTATTCTTTCAGCCAGCCCGGCCGCGCCATGGAACATTTCTCGCGCGCGGTAAATGCTTTTCGCGAGCTGGGAGCAAAACTTGATCAGACGCGCGCCGAAGCAGCTCTCGCCAACCTCGACCGCACCGCACCCGAAAGGAGCGAGGAGCAGTCGGCCCTGCCACAGTTACTTACGCTTCGGCTGGCTGAAGCAGTAACGTCGCGAGAACTTTTGTTGCGCGAGCTCGCGGCCATCATGCGTCAGGAGACGAATGCGAAGTCCGTAGTGATCACCGAGCAGGGCGAACACAATCGCCGTCGCGTGGTTATCGCCCACGGTTGCACACCGGCTGAAGGTTTGCAGCTTGCCGAACAGCTCGATCAATTGATCGATGAAGAGGCGCAGGCTGAGTATGCACTGAAGAACGACGCGGCAATTATTCAACTGCGCTCGTCTTACGCACCTGCGGCTACGCTTTACATCTCGCCTCGCAGCCGCGCTACTCTGCCGGGCAACCTCTCGCTGGAACCGTTGATGCGAGTAGCTGAACTGGGGATGGATGTTTGTGCGCTCAGGGCCGGCTCTCAGAAGGGCTCGCGCGTGCAACAACCGGCTGAGCTTGCCGGGACGAGTCTGATGCCGGGGTTCATTCATTCGAGCCCGGCGATGACCAAACTCGTTGAAGAAGTTCACAAGATTAGGTCGTCAGATGTGACTGTGCTGGTAACCGGCGAGTCGGGCACCGGCAAGGAACTGGTGGCGCGGGCAATTCACGCGTTGTCTACTCGTCGTTCGAAAGTTTTTGTTCCGTTCAACTGTACTGCCGTACCGAAGGAACTTTCGGAAGGTTACTTGTTTGGCTATCGTCGCGGCGCCTTTACGGGAGCGGTTACTGATTCCGCCGGCGTGATTCGCACGGCCGCGGGCGGAACGCTTTTCCTGGATGAAATTGGCGACCTGCCTCTCGATCTGCAACCAAAGCTGCTGCGGTTTCTACAGGAAGGCGAGATTCAGCCTCTGGGCGAGCAGCGGCCATTGAAGGTCGACGTTCGTATTATTGCGGCGACGAATACTGATTTGGAAGAGATGGTGGCGCAGGGACGTTTTCGAGAGGATCTTTATTATCGCCTTAACGTGATTCGTTTGCGTGTGCCGCCGTTGCGCGAGCGACGATCAGAAATTCCTACGATCGTGAATTATTATATCAACCATTACTCGGCAAAGTTTGGCCGTAGAGATATTGAAATCACGCCGCCCGCTGTCGACCTGTTGATGGTGAGCGATTGGCCCGGCAACGTCCGCCAGCTTTGCAATGAAATCCAGCGGGTTGTGGCCCGCGCCGAAGATTCGACGGTGATAACTCCGGACCATCTTTCTCCGGAGCTGAAGCGAACTTCTGCACCGGCAACACCAAGCTCACCGGCTTCGACGTTGGCTTCCATGCCGGCTAGTTCTTTGCAAAACGTTACGCTGGCTGATGCGCTGGCTGATGTTGAGCGTCGCATGATCGCCGATGCCCTGCGCAAGCACGGCGGTAACATTTCCCGTGCGGCTCGCGAACTCGGACTCACCCGGCGCGGCCTCTACCTCAAACTCGAACGTTATCAACTTAGCGCCAGTGCTTAGTTCTAGTTAGATACCCAGCAACGCGCGCACATCCTTGTTTGCAAGTTCAGGACTCGGCTCCTCAAGGCCTTTCCTGCGCGCCGCAACTTCATTTGCTATTTCAGCGATAGTGCCGATGTCGAAGGGCTTTGAGACCACCCAATCAGCTTTGATAGCCTGCCTGGCGTCAATACTGATCGCATCAGCCCAGCCGCTAACGATTGCCAGGGGTATCGTTTCCGAGCGCTTCCTGATTTCACTGGAGAGTTCCCAGCCGCTCATTTCCGGCATGCCAATGTCGGTGAATACCAGGTCAATACTGCCGGCCCGGGCATCGTAGAGCCTCAAGGCGTGTTCGCCGCTATTGGCCACCATAACTTCGCAGCCTTCGGCCTCGAGAGCTTCGCGGAGTACCTCTCTAACGGCGCTTTCATCGTCGACGACCAGCACTCGAAGTTTATCGCCTTCGCTGGAAGTGGGCGGATTGTCCAAATCAGTTCCGGCGTTTGTCATAACCTCAGGGGCCACCGGCAATGAAATGCGGAAGGTGGTGCCCCGCCCTGGTTCGCTCTCCACGTCAATCGAACCATTGTGCCGGCGAATGATACCGAAACTTACGGCCATTCCCATTCCGGTTCCGCCCTTGCCCTTAGTCGTGAAAAATGGATCGAAGAGTCGTGACTTAACTTCGGGAGTCATACCGGTGCCACTGTCGGTGATCGTCAAAACCACGCGACCGCTGTTTTCCTGGGAACTCATGCGAATCTCGCCGCCTGAGGGCATCGCGTCTATCGCGTTGTAAATCATGTTAACGAGCACTTCGCGCAACTCCACCGCATCACCCATTACCGAAGCGGTACAATCCGCGACCAGCGCCACGCGAATGGGCGGCCCACTGGCGCGCGCTTCCCAACGCGGACGGCTCATTTCGCACACATCCTTCATCAGGCCGGCCACCGACACTGACTGGAACTTGCGGCTCGGTTGTTTGCGGGCGAAGTCCTGAATGCGGCGGATGATGTGAGCCCCGTCTTCCGCGCTCTTAATGATCATTTCGATGCCGGTGTTGATTTTTTCCGCGTCCTTCGTCCTCAGCAAAAGCTGCGCTCGACCTAAAATGCCGGTCAGCGTGTTGTTGACGTTGTGCGCAACGCCAAAAGAGAGTTCGCCCAGGGCGGCCATCTTCTCGGCATGAGTCGCTCGCTCGCGCAGTTCTTCATACTCAGCATGAGCTGCCGCAATTCGCTCCAGGCAGTTTCTAAGTCGCTCACAGGTTTTCGCCTGCTGCGAATTCGCCAGCAACTGGCTGGCTTGCGCTCCAAATTCCTGGCGTTCGTCTTCCCCCAGCTGATCACACATTTCCTC
>DASYMB010000261.1:0-16113 GCA_036009285.1 Pyrinomonadaceae bacterium
GACTGAAACGCTTGAAGGGTCGGTGTTTTTTAGAGCGTGCGGAGAATGTCCCGACGACTTTAAGTATCTGTGCGATCTCTGTGAACTCTGTGTCTCGGTGGTGAAACTTCCAGGTGTACTCACCACAGAGACGCAGAGAACACTGAGGAGGCACAGAGAAAGACGAGTTAAGTGTTTTCCGGATCTGCTAGGGATATGCAAAGGCAAGATGGTTAAAAGAGACTCTTGGAAGACGGATGGTGACGGGCTTAAGTCAGTTCGGCGCGTTTCATTTTTGCCGCGATTTGCCGTTGCGCCCTTCCTTGACTATATCGATCAAAGCATCCAGGCGGCGGTCGGTATGCGCTTGCGATTCCGCTAGCTCAGTTTGCGCCTCAGCTAGTTTTGCAAATCGCTCTTCGTTCTTTATTTGCGCATCGATCATAATGGTGATCTTATCGTCCTGGTGGCGCATCTCGCGTCGCGCGCGCAGGCCGGCACGAACCATCAACCTGGCAATACGCTCCAACCGATCAAGTCTTTCTTCCGCCGCCATCGTTAATCCCTGGTTAGAATCTGCGCGACCATAAATATTTTACTTTGACTTGCCGTTGCGCCCTTCCCTGACTATATCGATCAGGGCATCAAGGCGGCGGTCGGTGTGCTTTTGAGCCTCGGCTAGTTCGGCAAAGCGTTCTTCGTTTTTTATCTGCGCGTCGATCATGATGGTGATCTTATCGTCCTGCTGGCGCATTTCACGGCGGGCGCGCAGGCCGGCGCGCACCAGCAGTTTGGCAATGCGCTCGAGCCGATCAAGTCGTTCTTCAGTCTTCTTCATTGAACTTCATACAAGATAAAACATCAGGTGTTCTTTGTCATCTCCAGTCCGCTACGCATCAGGCAGTTTAGAGTACAAGCTTTAGCTTGCTGGTTACCCAACAGTAGCCTGAAGGTTGGACTCTATACTTCCGCCTTCACCTGCATCGGTGTCGCTCTACTGAACGCGCTTCAATTGAATCCCGGTACCGCGCGGGTAAAGACCGGGCAAAGAAATCGGCAACCTACCCGTCACATCGATTTGTCCCAGCAGCGCCCGGGCTGCTGCCTGTTGCAAACTCGGCATATCGCCATAGGCAACCAGGTAGGTGCGCAACTGCGGAAAGCTCTGAAGCAAATATGGATTACCAAAACTGATCCCAACCAGCGGCACCTTGCTTCCTATTAACTCCGCGAGCGCTTTCGCGCCAGGTTCGGGTAAGCCGACGCTGCGCGCTTGTCCGGTCCGCACGCGTCCGTATAGAGAGGCGATGATGAGGTCGGCGCGGTTGGCCCGCTCCCAAGCGCTGCGAACTTCCGCTTCGCTCGAACGATCGTCGAGCACCACGGTTTCAATCTTGTGACCGGAACTCGCAATCGCGCCGGCAAATCCGTTGGCGATCCACAGGCGATCGTCACCATTGGTGATTGCCAGATTGAATATGCGCGCATCAGGTTTCAGCGAATTCAAAGGGACAAGCTTGTCGTCGTTTCGCACCAGGGTGATCGCGTGCTCGGCAATCTCGCGCGCAAGATCCACAGACTCTCTGCCGGCCACGCGTCTATCGATCGCATCGAGCGGCGTTATTCTTTGCTTGACCAAACCAAGATCGTATTTGGCGGCAAGCACGCGACGCGCTGATTCATCGATGCGCTGCTCTTTCAAGCGACCCTTTAAAACAGCCTCGCGTACACCGCGAACAGATGCATCCGGATCAGCCGGCTTCAACAGCAGATCAGCGCCCGCTTCCAGTGCTCGCACCGATGCTTCCTCCTGCGTGAAGTAAAGCGTCAAACCGCTCATGCTCATCGCGTCAGTAACGATCAATCCCTCGAAGCCCAGATCGCGACGCAGAATTCCGTTCATCACCGGGGATAGCGTGGTCGGCATCGTTCCATTTTCCACAACCAATTCACCGCCCTCATCGGTGTCGATCGGTTTTAGCTTCACCTCACGCGGTAAAGGTGTCACCGCTGTAGGATCAACTTGCGGCATGCCGATGTGGCCGGTCATAACCGAGCCAACGCCAGACTTCACCGCGGCGCGAAACGGAACGAACTCGATTGCGTTTAGTCGATCACGACTGACGTCGATCTGCGGCAGGCCGCGATGTGAATCAGTTGCCGTGTCGCCGTGGCCGGGAAAATGTTTCGCGGTCGCGATCACACCGTGGCTCTGCACGCCCTCGACGAACGCGCCCACGAATCGGCCCACCGCTGCCGGGTCCTCTCCATAAGAACGAACATTGATAACCGGGTTCGCCGCGTTGTTGTTAACGTCGGCCACCGGCGCGTAGATCTGTTGCACGCCGAGCGCGCGGGACTCCTGCGCGGTTAAGGCGCCCTGACGTCGCGCGTATTCAGGGTTATCTGTGGCGCCCACCGCCATGTTCCAGGGAAGATTTACGGTGTCGTCGAAGCGCATGCCCGCGCCGGCCTCGAGGTCTGCAGAAATGAGCAACGGATAGCGCGCCAGACTCTGCATGCGGTTTACCAGCACGACCGATTCATATACCGGACCGCGAAACAGGATGATGCCGCCGACTTGATTGTCCTCGATCTGGTGGCGCAACGCTTTGAAAGCATCGCTGTCCTGATTCAGGAACGTCGCGTTAACTCCAATAGAAATCAACTGCCCGATCTTTTCGTCGAGCGACATGCGTCGCAGCTCTTTGTTGGCCCAGTTGAGCGCAGCCTTCGTGGGCTTTGAGGAGTATGGCTTGACGTCTGTCGTTGTTCTTACGCGGGCTGCCGCCGGTGCGGGCAACTGAGTTAATGCTGTAGTCAGCATTGCCGCCAAGAGAAAAAGTGCGAGCATGCGCCCGCTTGTAGGTAAAGATTTTTGAGTCATGTATTAACTAATCTCACTCCAATGAGTCACTGAATGCGATGCGATCAATCTTTCCAAACCCCGGCGAAAGCTCGTCGCGGCGCTCGCGTGATGCGGGCGGAAATGCAAACCCGGCGATCCACGCCACCAGCAGAGTTATCAGACTGCCGATGAGCACATACCAGGTCCAGGCAATCGGCGTCCAGAAACGGATGTAAAGCATCACGATCATACTGGTCACCATCCCGATGAGTGCCGGCGGCTCGCTAACGCGGCGCAGGAACGTTCCCACCAGAAACACGCCCAGCACCGGACCGTTAATCAACGACGCTACTGACAACGCTTGATCGAGCGCCGAACGATTCTGGCGCATGACGACTAGCGCGACGGCGATTTGAATGATCCCCCAGAGCAGCGTCAGCCAGTGGCCCACGCGCAGATAGTGTTTGTCGTCGCGCCTCGGTCTGAATGGTTTGTAGAGATCGTTTACTGCCGTCGCGGCGATAGAATTGAGCGACGATGAGAGCGCCGCGGCGAAAATCGCGGCGACCACTAAACCCGATAAGCCCGAGGGCATGAACTTGGTGATGAAGTCGGGAAACACGCGGTCGCCGCCAACCACCTGAAACGTTCCGCCCATGGGCAGCGAGGCCACACCGTTCGCCACATTTCCGTAACCCGGATCGGTATACGGCGCATAAAACGCGAAGAGCAGCACGCCGATAAACAAGAAGCCGACGAACTGCGCAAACACAACCGCGCCGCTCGTAAGCAGGGCCAGCGCCGCGCGTCGCGGCTTGTCGGTGCAAAGATAGCGTTGCACCAGATATTGATCCGTGCCGTGCGTGCTCATCGTCAGGAAGCATCCCCCAAGCAGCCCGGCCCAGAGCGTGTAGGTTTTCGTTAAGTCAAACGGCAAGTTAAAACTAAACGAGCGGCTGGTGAAGGGAGCGGTAAATGCGTAAGTGGTCGGTCTGATTCCGAAGTCAATGAAGTTGAATTTGTGATACTGCTCGCCAAGCGAAATCGCCTGGCCCCAACCGCCCTTGATCGCGAGGATCAGGACCACGCCAGCCATCGCCGCGCCGGCCAGATAAATTCCCAACTGCACCACTTCAACCCAGATCACCGCTTCCATGCCGCCGAAGTAAGTGAAAACGATCATCACCACGCCGAGCAGTATCACTGAACCGATCACAATCGTTTCCGTGTTTGCCTGTGGTTGAAACGCGGTGTAGACCGCAGCCAGCACAAATGCCGTCAGCAGCAGGCGAATGCCGTCGGCGATGTTGCGCATGATGACGAAGAGCGACGCGGCCAGCATCTTGATGCGATTGCCGAAGCGTCGCTCGAGCAATTGATAGACGGTCATCAACTCGCCGCGAAAATAGGAAGGAATGAACAGCACCGAGATAACGATGCGCCCGAGCAGGTAGCCGAAGACGAGTTGAATAAACTGGAAGTTGCCGTTGCGCGCAAACGCGATTCCGGGGACCGAGATGAAGGTGATGGTCGATGTTTCAGTGGCAACGATGGAGGCAGCGATGGCCCACCAGGGTACCGTCCGATCGCCGAGGAAGTAGTCGCGCGTGGTTTCCTGTTTACGAGAAAACCAAACCCCGAACAGCGTGATGCCGATCAGGTAACCAAAGATAATGACGAGATCGATAGGCTTCATTTCACTTTCCTAACCCCTCAACCAAAATCTCTGAAAGCCGCGACATCAAAAGCAGCGCCGGATTGTCTACCGTCCAATTCGCCTCCGGCATTTCGTTGCAAGTGATAGCGAGTGCCAATCGTCCGCGCGGGTGGTAAATAATTCCGATGTTACTGCGCAGCGCATCGAGTGCGCCCGACTTCGTCGCCTTGGGAACGCGCCACAGTTCGCGCCAGACGCCGTTGGTTCCCTGTTCGCGTTTCATCAGTTCGAGCATCTCTTTGGAGGCAGCCGGGCTGATGACTTCACCGCGTTCGAGTTTTTCCAATAGCGCAACCATTTCACGCGGCGTGGTGCGACCGAGCCCGAAGCGCTTGTTCTCCTCTTTCTTACCTTCGGCACTCTCGCCGCCGCCGAAAACACGTCGCATCAGTCGCGTCTCTTTGAAGCCGAGCGAGTCCATCCGCGCGTTTACCGCGTCGGCAGTCAACACGTCGATCACGAGGTTCGTCGCCGTGTTGTCGCTCATGATCATCATCATCGCCACGCCGTCGCGGAAACTGAGACGCAGGCCGTCGTCGAATTCAGCGAGTATTCCCGAACCGCCCACCTTCTTCTCTTTCGTCAGGACAAGCTCGTCCGTCCACTTTGCTTTTCCTTCAGCCACGCGCGCAAACGCTTCAACCATTATCGCGATCTTAATTGTGCTGGCGGTCGGCACCCGATCGTCGCCGCCGAGTTCGTAGACCGCCCCGGTATCAAGATTCTTCGCGAAGAGACTAACCTTGCCTTTGAACTGCGCCACCTCCGCGCGCACACGCTGGTCCAAAGGGGATTGCTTCGCTGCTTGATCGGTTTGCGCAGACGCACCAACTCCGGCGATCAGCAGGAGCAAGACCGCCGGAGATTTATGAAGCACTTGAGACATCGCTATCAGGTTCATGGAGGGGCTACTCAGCTTCAATCTTCAGCATACTTAGGTCCGGAGGCCTGAGGGGCCGGCACAAATCCGTGGCGCACTTTCGGCGCTCAGATAACGAATCGTTACATTTCCCCGTCCTCACGGACGGGGCTACTAACTGCCGGTCCTTCGGACCTGAGCGTTCATGCGCCGATACTCGATCAGGACAGGGTTCGACAGTGAGGACGAATGCAGCATGGTGCTGCCCTAGTTGGTTTCCAGGCTCTTGACTGCTTGTTCAATCACCCCGCCCGCTGTCTCCAGTGCGGCTCTCGCCTCTTCGAGTGAACTCCCTGTCTTCATCATGACGATCGCTGCGCGCGGATCGTGCTCTGCCCTTTCGAACACCGCGCGAGATGTTTCTTCGTCCGACCCCGTCTCCGCCATGATTATCCGAACGGCGCGATCGCGAAGCTTCGCGTTGCGCGGCAGCACATTCGTCATCCGATTTCCGGTGACGTAACCGAGCTTCACCATCGTTGCGGTCGACAGCATGTTGAGAACCATTTTTTGCGCGGTGCCTGCCTTGAGTCGTGTGGAGCCGGCAATGACTTCAGGGCCGACGACGGGCACGATACTAACTTCGGCGGCTGCGGTGATCGGAGAACCAGGCACGCAGGTGATCGCAATCGTGAAACCGCCCGAACGACGTGCATACTCCACCGCGCCCACGGTGTAGGGCGTGCGGCCCGATGCCGCAATACCGACCAACACGTCGTCCTTCGTGAATCCGCGGGCAGCTAAATCTATTTCACCTGCCGCTGCATCGTCTTCGGAAGCTTCGACCGCACGATAACATGCTTCGTAACCACCAGCGATAATGGCCTGTACCAGGTCGGGCGATACGCCGAAAGTGGGCGGACACTCCGCGGCATCAAGCACCCCGAGTCGCCCGGAGGTTCCGGTGCCCACATAAAAAAGTCTGCCGCCGCTTCTTAATCTGCCGACAATTTCTTCGACTGCGCGCTCGACTTCGGGAAGGACTCGCCCCACTGCGGCAGCGACCAGGGAGTCTTCGTCGTTCATCAGGCGAATTATTTCCCCGGTAGTCAACGAGCTCAGATTGCTCGAATTGGGATTCTCTTGTTCGGTGATCGGGAGCGAGGCAGGGGTTTCAGAATTCATCTCGTGTTCTAAGAGGCTAAACTCACCAGAAAGTAAACCGTAGGGGCAGGGCTCGTCCCTGCCCGGCGCGCCCGATAAAAACCCAGATAAAACCGAGCGGGCAAGGACGAGCCCTGCCCCTACATTCCACTCAAACTGCCAGAGCCATGTGGTTGAAATGTTCCCACGCCATCCGTGCCGCGGCAACTGCCGGAGAAAACCGAGGCGGCGCGAGCCAGGCTTTAGGAGCAACTGAATTGATTTCTTCACGCATCGACGCCAACACAAGCTCGCCGGCCGCCATGAAGACACCGCCGACATAGGCCACTTGAAAAGTTTCTCGCTCAAGCTTCAGGTTGCGAATCACGGCTGCGGCCGCTGACGCCAGCTCGCGACCTCCTTCAGCCAGAATCTCACGCGCGGTGCGATCCTTTGCCTTGGCGGCGTCGATCACAAACTTGCCGAAACCCGCGAGGCGTTCGTTGGTTATCGTGGGCGCGTAGATGGCAGTTGAAAGATCGCTCGCGTCGGAAACGTGAAAGTAACCGCAGGCAGCGCCGGTGAGCGAGGTTGCCGGGCCGCGGCCGTCGACGGCGTGAGCAATCGCACGCAAAGCGCGTCGCGCGATCCAGGCGCCGGCGCCTTCGTCTCCCGCGATCGGTCCCCAACCACCCGCGCAGTTCGTCTTGCCGCGCGCGTTTATCCCACAGCAAATGGAGCCGGTGCCCGCTATCACAATCAAACCGGGTTCACCTTCCGTCGCGCCATACAACGCAATGTCGGCATCGCCAACGACCACGATCTCACCAATTCCGAGCCCGAGGAGAGCTTCGCGCATGCGCGCGTTCAACTCCTTACGCCGCGCGCCGGCCAATCCGATCTCTGCAGCAATCAGATCGGTGCGCCTCAGGTCCGCGGCCTGGCAAGCCTGATCGATGGCTTCGCGAATTGCGGCAGCAGCGTTGGCGATTCCCACGCGCAATGGATTTGACGGGCCCGCGAGACCTTCACCCAGTATCGCGAGATCTGCATCAATCACGACCGCCTGCGTCTTCGTCCCGCCGCCGTCGACGCCGACGACAGCGCGCCTTGATCCCTGTCGGCGAGCGCTCAAAAACCCTGCTTGTCTTCTCTCAGTAGTCACCATAGATCGGGGGCCAGGCGTTCGCTGATTGCGATGGTCCATTGCGCGCCTATTTTAGGTAAGGCCGATTTATAATGGAAACTAAAAGATTTTATTATTACAATAACCGTCACTGATGACAGCCTAGCGAACGCGGGACAACCGACTAACATGGAAATTCGACAACTCCGAGCCTTTATCGCCATCGCCGAACTGGGAACCTTTACCGCGGGCGCCCGACGCGTACACGTAACTCAGGCCGCGATTAGTATGCAGATTCGGCAACTGGAAAATGAGTTGGGCGCGAGACTATTTATTCGCGCGCCGCGGCGCGTGATGTTGACCGAAGCGGGTGAGCAGTTGCAGCAGCGCGCGCGACAGATCCTGCGCGACCACGATGCGGCAATCGATGAAATGGCCGCGCTGGCCGGCGCCGAACGCGGGCGCTTGCGTATCGGCAGCGCTTCGGCCATGGTCACGACCGATGTCCTGCCGAAGCTATTGAATGAGATTCGCAAACAGCATTCGGGCGCGCAAGTTACAGTGGCGTCGGGAACGAGCGAGTCTCTAGTTCAACAGATTCTTGCAGGTGAACTCGACGTCGCGTTTGTCTCGTTGCCGGTTGAGGCGCGCGGCATCAATACCGAGCGGCTCAGTCAGGATCAACTGGTGGCGGTCGCGTCGCCGCGCCATCGCCTCGCGAAGCAACGAACTATCAGCGCTTACACCCTCGCTGGAGAAAAGCTGATTCTCGGTGAACGCGGCGGCAATACTCGCCGGCTGATCGATCAGTTTTTTGCGCAGGCAGGCGTCACGCTGCAAGTATCAATGGAACTCAGCCGCCAGGCGGCGATACGACGAATGGTCGAAGAAGACATGGGCGTAGGTATTGTGCCGCTGCAAACCGTGAGCGACGCGGTTGAGAAAGGCCGCTTGGTTAGATGGTGGATTGAAGGCGCGCAGATTAATTGGGAGCTAGGTATTGCCAGATTGACCGGCGGTTATGAGTCGCTGATTGCGCAGACTTTTCTCAAGCTTTCCCGGGACCACTTTGGAGAAACTCAGCAGGCCCAAAAGAAACCAACATCCCATAAGAAGCGTGCGAGAAAATGATCCACCACTCGGTTATGTCGTCAAGCAAACTGTTAGTTTGCGAATCGTTCGTCGCCATTCAGCTCGAATGGTCTCGAGGCGACGCAAACTAACAGTTTGCTTTACATTAACTACCCTGAGCCGCAGCGTTCTAGAAAGAGAGCGCCTCCATCAGTCGCTCAACATCCTCTTCGTTGTTGAAGAAGTGAGTAGCCACGCGAATTCCCTGCGGTTTTTTCGTAACGATTATATTCCGTTCAGCAAGCTTCGCCACTAAACCGGCCGGATCGTCTGCGTGCACCAGCGTCTCCGCTGATCGCGTACGCTCATCACCGATTGGCGACAGAACTTTCCAGCCGGAATCGGCCAACCGCTCAGTCAGGAACCGGTTCAGCTCAAGGACGCGCGCTTCGATGTTCTTAATGCCGAGTTGCGTAATCAAATCCATTGACGCACCCAAAGCAAACATGCCTGCGAAGTGCGGACAACCAAGCTCTGCTCGCGCTGCCGCGTCGTGTCGTAAGTGGATCTCATTGTTCGAATCGGCATAGGGGTCTTCCATGCTCAGCCAACCGATCGCGCGTGGTCGCGAACGCGCCATCAGTTCCCTCGACAAATAAACGAACCCGCTGCCGTATCCCGACAGCATCCATTTGTGACCCGTGGCGCAGAGCGCGTCGATCCGCATTCGCTTCACATCGATCTCAAAAGCTCCCGCCGACTGGCTCGCGTTAACAACCAGCGCGTGGCCTCCTTTGGCGTGGCCCAACTCTTCAAGGTCCATTCGCAAGCCGTTGGAGAACTGGACGTGGCTGAGACAGATGATTCCGGTCCGCACGTTCATCGCCTCGCGAATGTGTTCCGTTCGCACTTCCCCTGCTACCGACTTCACGAGGTGCACGGGAATGCGCCGGTTCATCCATGGCAA
Organism: Pyrinomonadaceae bacterium; assembly: GCA_036009285.1. Taxonomy (GTDB): domain Bacteria; phylum Acidobacteriota; class Blastocatellia; order Pyrinomonadales; family Pyrinomonadaceae; genus PSRF01. The sequence goes on from DASYMB010000261.1 coordinate 9,711, forward strand.
CGTGGAGACCGGAAATTCCAGATCAGACGAGACAACTTCGCCATGCGTTTCGAGTGCATCGACGATGACGTTCATTCCCGACGACGTATTGGTTGTGAGTGCAATCTCGTCGGGCTCGGCATTTATGAACGCGGCGACCCTTCGCCTCACGTCCTCGCGCTTTGCCAACCACTCGTCCCAGTGAGTGTCAGCATCGTTCATCATCTGCCGGTAATACTCAGTCGCCGCCGCCATGGTCGCGCGCGACAGTGGTCCCGCCGCCGCCGCGTTTAGGTAGGTGGAGTTTTCCGTAGCCGGAAACTGTTTGCGAATGTCGTCCCAATTGATCATGTGGTTTTGTCTTGGTTGTCGTAGACGAATGTCGACCCAAACCCCAGGCCGCCTGCGCGGCAGCGAGCCTTATCTGGCCAACGTTACAAATATTCGATGTGCCCTGACATCTCATCAGGAGTCATGACTTCGAAGATAAGGATTAGCCTCTCGATTATCTCTCTAAGCGATTTGCTTGCAGTATAGAAAGCAACGCCCGAATGTTTAGTCGCCCCACTAACGAGCGTAAGGAAATCCTGATCGCGCGTCACCATGACTCGGACCTCATCACGCGCAAAGTTTAGTTGGGCCATATCATCTTTGGTTCGAAGGCCGACTTCATTAGTTGTTGTTACATTAATACCGGCACGTCGCAGAGCAATCGCAACGGCCGGATCAATGTGTTCGTCGAGGTGGAAACGGATACGGTCAGCCAATGGAGAGCGCTTTCAGCTTTTCTCGGAGGAGTGAAGGATTATTCTTTCGGAATGCTTCGGCGAAGGCTTCTTCCTGATCCAGGCTTTGGTCGATCTCGCTTTGGTGTTCATAGTAATAAGCCATCGCCGCGTAAACCGCCGGCAAAGAGAGATCGTAGGTTCCCGCGATTTCTTCCAGAGCTCGGCCCATTCGACGATACATTAAGACGATATCGGCAACCGTAATGCGTGTTCCGGCAAGGCGCGGTTTTCCGCCACGTGTTTCAGGTGTGGTCTCGATGTAATCCAACTAAGAAGCCTCCTTCGTGGAATCCTAAACCCTGAAGTCAGAAAATACCAGAAAGGCACGACACTGGGAACATTTGCGACGATCATCGAGCCAAGAGTAGGAAGACTCGCTCGCCTTTAATTGTCGGCGGCTAGCTCGGGCGTCGCGAGCTCGGCTCCGAAGCAAGAAATCTTTCATTACGCGTGAGGAAGCCTACTTGATCGGTCACTTGAAGGAAACTTAAGATAGACAGATAATCACAGTCGTGGCTGAGCAGAACACAGATGAGATGAATGGCAAACGCCCGTTTGAGGATCGAGTATTCGTTCGCTTCGACGTCATTGACGCGCGCCTTAATGGCGTTGATGCGCGCTTTGATGGAGTTGATGCGCGTTTCGACTCGGTCGATGCTCGTCTGCAGAAACTTGAGGTTCGAGCTGACGATACGAATTCGCGGCTGGAAAAACTTGAAATTGGCGCGTACAACACCAAGCCCATCTGGGAACAAGCCCTAAAAGAAATTGTCGACACCAGGCGCGAACTATCAAAGCGTTTGGATCGAATCGAAGCTGTCGTATATGAAACTCGCTCTGACCTCCGAGATGTCGAAGATCGTCTCGATAAAATCGAACCTAAAATCGCCCAATAACCTTCTTAGCAACACCGCGTCACACTCGCACCAACGTATTCAGGCTACGAGGTGCATAATGGTTTGATATACTTGGCGACCCCTCATTCAGGAGACGGAGGATCGTTTATGGCGCAATCTTTATCAGATGTTTCTATTGAGCAACTCAGCGTAGCGGAGCGGCTGGATCTGATAGGCGAGCTGTGGGATAGCATTCCCGATTCGCTCGGCGAGTTGCCAATTCCAGACTGGCACCGCGATGAATTGGAACGCCGGTTGGCAGCCGCAGATGCTGATCCCGATGGGGCGATTCCCTGGCCGGACGTCAGGCAGCGCCTGCGAAAGAAGTAATGGGGCTGCCGATTGTCCTGCGGCCAAAGGCCGAAGCCGACTTGTTGCAAACGCGTGACTGGTACGAGCAGGAAAGCTCAGAGTTAGCGGAGGCGTTCGCTGATTCCTTCGAAGAAATTATCGCCCGCATTGAAGCGATGCCTGAAGTTTATGCCGTGGCTCTACATAACCTTCGTCGTGGAAAGCTGCGAAGATTCCCTTACCTCATCTATTACAGATTGCTCTCAGATCGGATCGAAGTAATAGGCGTTCTTCACGGTAGCCGAGAACCACGGGTATGGCAGCAACGCGTCGAATAAGAGCGGAGGCCCGACGTGAATATTTGAGACTAAGAATTCGAGGAGAGTCTGAAGGTATTCGGGCAATTCCGTGTTTGCGTAGATGAGCACGAAAAGGCCAATGAGAACAAAAGGCACCTTTTTTTCAATTCGAAAGTAGTGGCGAGTATTATTTATGCAGTGGTATTTGCTGCCTGGATATTCCTAGCTCTGCATCATGGCTTCGGTTACAAAAATTCGACATGGCACTTTCTCGGCGCTTGCCTCAGGACTCACATTGGCGGTAGGCGTACATTGGCTCATCAATAAACGGATTGCTGCTTAGAAGCTACCCTGAGGTTCGACTGGTCGCGAGGTGCTTCGTACCACAACGTCGCCAGCGGCGGCAGCGTAACGAGTGCTGAGTATGGCTGGCCGTGAATTGGTTTCGCTTCCGCCTTGATCGACTTCGGCATTTCCACTCCACTTCCACCATAAATTTCAGCGTCGGTGTTCGCGATCAATCGATAGGTTCCTTTTCGCGGCAGGCCGAGTTGATGATTCTCACGCAGCACCGGCGCAAAGTTGCCGACGCAGATTAGCTCGCGACCGGTTGACGGTGAGCCTGTTGACAGGGGTTTGCGGATGAACGAAATAATATTTTCGGATGCGTTGTTCGCGTCAATCCACTGAAAGCCCGCCGGCTCGCTGTCCGCTTCCCATAAAGAACTCTTCTTCTGGTAAATGCGGTTGAGATCGCGTATGAGATTTTGTACTCCCTGGTGCGCCGGGTGTTCCAGCAAATGCCAGTCAAGACTTTCAGTTTCGTTCCACTCGCGCCACTGCCCAAACTCGCCCCCCATAAACAAAAGTTTCTTTCCCGGATGCGCCCACATGTAGCCGTAAAGCGCGCGCAGGTTGGCAAACTTCTGCGCGACATCTCCCGGCATCTTGTTCAGCAGCGATCCCTTCAGGTGAACGACTTCGTCGTGTGAAAGCGGCAGAATAAAGTTTTCGCTCCACGCGTAGAGCAGACCAAAGGTCAGCGCATGGTGATTGCCGCCGCGAAAGAGTGGATCGGTTTGAAAGTATTTGAGCGTGTCGTGCATCCAACCCATGTTCCATTTGAAATCAAACCCCAGCCCGCCGGCATAAACAGGATGACTAACCTGCGGCCAGGCGGTCGATTCCTCGGCAATCATCATCGCGCCGGGACAATCGCGATGCACAACTTCATTCAATTCTTTTAGCAGCGAGACTGCTTCGAGATTTTCGCGCCCGCCAAATTCATTCGCCACCCACTCGCCTTCGTTGCGGCTGTAGTCGAGATAAAGCATCGACGCCACCGCGTCCACGCGCAGACCATCAAGATGAAATTCCTTGAGCCAGTAAAGCGCATTGGCAATCAAAAAGTTTCGCACTTCGTTGCGGCCGTAGTTGAAAATGTACGTACCCCAGTCCGGGTGTTCGCCTTTGCGCGGATCGAGATGTTCGTAGAGCGCGGTGCTGTCGAAACGCGCGAGCGCAAAAGCGTCTTTGGGAAAATGCGCGGGCACCCAATCCATGATCACACCGATCCCGCGCTGGTGCAGATAGTCGACGAGATAACGAAAATCGTCGGGTGTGCCGTAGCGCGCCGAGGGCGCAAAGTAATTGGAGACCTGGTATCCCCACGATGGTCCATAGGGATGCTCCTTCAGCGGCAGGAACTCAACGTGAGTGAAGCCCATTTCCAGAACGTAGTCGGCAAGTGGGCCAGCCATCTCACGATAGGTGAAGGGGCGATTCTGTTCTTCAGTTACATTGTAGGACAGACTTTCCAGTCTGTCCTGGACAGGCTCGACCACCCCAGCGGAGCTGCCCCGCTGGGGACCCCGGTGGAATGCCTGTCCTACCTGGCGGCGCCATGAGCCAAAGTGGACCTCGTAAATCGACAGCGCCTGACGAAAGTGTTCGCGGCCGGCGCGTTTCTTCATCCATTTCGAGTCACGAAACCGATACGTCGACTCATAGACGATCGATGAAGTAGCGGGAGGAACCTCGGCGTAGGACGCGTAAGGATCGGCTTTGAGAAAGTGCGGCAGACCTGGCGCTTTGATTTTGTATTTGTAGAGTTCGCGTGGCCCAAGGTCCGGGATGAACGTCTCCCAAACGCCGGAAGTGCCGAGGCGACGCATCTCGTGTTGCGCGCCATCCCAGGCGTTAAAGTCTCCCACCACGCTGATGTTGTCCGCGGACGGAGCCCAGACTGCAAATGAAACGCCCGTTACGCCTTCGTGAGTAAGCGGATGCGCGCCGAGTTTCTCGTAAATTCGTTCGTGTCGACCTTCACCAAATAAATGTAGATCAAGTTCGCCAAGGATTGGTGGGGGCCCGATTGGAGGTCGCGGCAATGAGACTTTTCTAGCCGCGCGTTTTCGTATGACCGGATTTGAAGGTGGACTTTTCGCCTTCCGCGAGGCCTTCGTCGGCGCCGTTATCGGAACTTTAGCCTCAGCCGATGCTTTAGTTTTTTTCGGCGATTTCTTTGTCATAACGCGAAATATGGAGTGAGCCGAAAACGGCGGCGCTTTGGATTTCTTCGCATTTGCAGCAACTGCGAATCAAAAACGGCGTCGCACTGCGCTTGCCGTCGCACTCCAAAGGGCCAACTAAGTCACCATGAGTTCATCGCCAATCGAGGTGAACTGCAACGGCTCGACCAAGCGGCGATAGATATCTGCAGCGTTACCCAGTTCAGTTCGATTACTTCTCGCTTCGGCGAGAATCTCAAGGAACTGCCGTCGCGCGGAGGGCAGTCCCAGTTGATTCATCAGATCAATGGCCCGGCCCGCATACTTCAAGATCTGGACCGGCTCGATCCCGGAAATGTCGTTAAAGAACCAGGCGCAACTCGTGTACATCAAGAGCGCGTTTCGCTGCAACTCGAGATGCAGCAATGCTCGGCACTGCTCTTCACGAGTCAGTTCGCGAGACGCATGGCGCTGAAGAAACTCTTCTCGCGACTTCTGTTCGTCGAGGATCAGACTGATTGAGTCGTCGCGCGCCGCCCACGGATCGGCAAATAGCTCGCCGCGTGTCGCCTCAAACCAGCCAGCCGCTTCAGCGCGCAGAAAATCAAGCGCAGCTCTTAAAGGCGCGCGCCAGGATTGGTTCCAATCTGGCTCGCCGCCCGTATGACAACCGCAATCGCGAATCCAACGGCTGACGCCGTGCGCACAACTCCATGAACTGCCTTCGCCCTCCTGACCGTTGCTGATTTCGACTTCCATTGCCGGCGGGTGCTGCTCCAGATAGTCGCCGTAGTTGGTAACCGAAAAGCCGCGTGCCGGCCCGTCGATTTCCAAAGCGTGCGCCAGACAAAGCTCACCAAACTTATGGTGGTGTCCATAGGATTCGCCGTCGGTGGCGACATTGATCAATCCCGGGCCTTCCGCTTTCGATCGTGCAAAACGATCGACGAGCGACGCGCTGGAACTAAGCGCCTGCTCGAAGGCGATCGCGTGGGCCAGTTCCTGGTTGTAAAAAAACACGGCAATTGATCTTCCCGAGCCATCGCGATGGAAATAGTTGTAAGCGATGCTCTTGTCGATAGTGTTGCCATCGACTATTTTCCATCCGGCATTAGGTAGGCCAGACTTTCCAGTCTGTTCAGGACAGGCAGGAATGCCTGTCCTACTGCGAACGCGTTTTGCTTGTTGTGGCGCGAGGATTACAAACCGCAGACCTTCATCGATGAGCAGACCGAGCACATCGTCGTTGCACGCCGTTTCCGGCAGCCACAGCGACTCCGCCTCGCGGCCAAATCGGTAGCGGAAATCAGCCATACCCCAACGCACTTGCGTGCGCCGATCGCGTTCATTGCAGAGCGGAAGTATCGCGTGGTTGTAAGCCTGGGCTATAGCGTTGCCGTGCCCGTTATGTTTGAGAGTGCTTTCAGCGTCGGCCGCGATGATGCGCGCGTACGTGTCCGGATGTTGTCGCTCCAGCCACGAGAGCAGCGTTGGACCAAAATCAAAACTGATGTGCGCATAGTTGTTGACAAGTCCTTCGTCACCATTCGAATTTACAATCGCCACGGCGCTATTCGGTCGGTAGCATTCCGCGTGGATGCGCTCGTTCCAATCGTGAAACGGCTGCGCGCTCGGCTCCG
>DASYMB010000262.1:0-7939 GCA_036009285.1 Pyrinomonadaceae bacterium
GCGTCGCGCCGTAGCCGAAGTTCGCGTCCACCTTGTTCGCGAAAACATCACGCGTACGATGCCGGTCGAAGACTACGTGCGCGGTGTGGTTGCGGCTGAGGGCAGCACGGAGCGCGAGCCGGAAGCGCTTAAGGCTTTAGCCATCGCCAGCCGTACGTACATTCTTAAAAACCTTGGTAGGCATGCCCGCGATGGTTACGATTTCTGCACCACCACCCACTGCCAAAGATTTCGCTCGATAGATTTAAGGAGGGATTCAAGCTCTGACCTTTCCTCCGCGATCATCGAGGCGGTCGCAGCGACGAAAGGAGAGATACTACGCGACGGGAATAACGAACTGGCCGATGCTTATTTCAGCGCTTCGTGTGGCGGCGCAACTGCGAACATGTCGACCCTGTGGGGCGGCAATGCTCCTGTTTACTTAAAGGGCGTGCACGATGAATATTGTCTCAGCGAAGCTCACCACAATTGGACCGATGTGATTCCTCAAACCAAACTGCTCACGGCGCTGCAAACGGATCCGCGCACTAACGTGGGCGAGCGGCTTGTCAGTATAAGTGTGCTTCGCACCGATGCGAGCGGCCGCGCCGAGTTGATCGCAATCGCAGGCGATCGACGGGTCACAGTAAGGGGTTGGGACTTTAAGATCATCGTTGGCCGCGCGCTTGGTTGGAACTTGCTGAAGAGCTCGCGTTTTGAAATAGCGCATTCCGGATCCAATTTCATATTTCGCGGCAGTGGGTTTGGCCATGGCCTGGGACTGTGCCAGGAAGGGGCGCACGTGATGGCGGAGCGCGGCGCTAGTTACCGTCAAATCCTCCAGAAGTATTTTCCGTCGACGCGCATCGCCAGTAGCGCTTCAGTCTCGGCCGATCTGATCTGGGAAGATGAACTGCGGCTCAGTCGGTCCACAGTCATTCCTGACTCGTTCAACCAGAAAAGAGGACAGGCAGGAATGCCTGTCCTACGGAAAAGCAATCATGCCGACAAAGTTATTCGGCAAACACTCCGAAGCGAAAACTTTCGCATCAACTATCCGAGCTCCGTCGACGAGCGTGAAGTAGAAGCGTTGCTGAACCTGCTACAGTCCAGCCGCAAGTCACTTGCTGCACGCGTCGCTGCCGCTGGAGTTACTGCCCAATTCCCCGCTCTCGAAATCTTCATCAACGAAACGACTGGCGATTTTGTTGGCCGCACCGGACTGCCTTACTGGGCGGCGGCCGCAACCAGAGGAAATCAGATTGAGCTTCAACCGATCGAGACCTTGAAGCGCCGGCGAATTCTTGAAACAACGCTGCGCCATGAACTCGTACATGCAATGATCGATGTAGTGAGTCGCGGCAGCGCGCCGCGTTGGCTCGCGGAGGGATTGGCGCTGCACCTTGCAGGCGAGGGCCCGCTCGTCTCGCGCTACGAACCGCGGCAGCGGATCACGATCGCAGAGATTGATAAGCAGCTCGGTTATTCCATGTCGATGATGTCGGCCAACCAGATGCGGGCGGTTTATGCCGCTGCTTATGGCGAGGTCAGACGTTTAATCAAAAGCGAAGGCGAGGCGCGCGTCTGGCGGCGAGTAGCGCGGTGAAAGTTTCCGCACATTCCTCAGCGCCAAAGGCGCGAAATGGAAAAGCCAGGGCCACTCTCGCGGCAATCAAATTCTTTTGATAGTTCACCTGTTTTGTTACTCTTAATCCAATGCTCAAATCAATTCATCGCCTGATTACACTCCTACTCATTGTCCTCTTTGTCTCCTCGCCGCTGCTCGCGCAACAGAGGCGCAACGCGCCGCCGCGAAAACCTGCCGTCGCGGAGACGCCGGAACCGATGCCCACGTTTGATTCGCTGCTGGCGGCCGAAAGTTACAAAGTCTACTGCGAGGTGAGAGGCGTTGGTGGATTGATTCGCTCACCCGCGGTCAACGATCTGCTCGATCCGGTGATGAAGCTGGGCCGACCTCCAAAAGAACTCAAGACGGTAGTGAAATGGATTAACGCGCATGCCGAGATACTTGCCGGTTCGCGCATGATGGTGGCTGGTTGGGCCTCACGACCCAAACTTCCCACCGTTCTGATTGCGATCGAGTTTTCTTCCTCTGAGGAAGCGAAGAAGTTTTACCCCGAGTTGCGCGACTTCCTTCCCACCCTCTTACCGACGCCGACGCCTACACCTGATCCCGCGCCCTCCCCGACACCAACTCCAAAACGCGCAGCTATGTCTGGGGACTCGACGAATGCAGGATTGCCGCAGGCAAATATAACAGCCGTTCCCCCTAAAGCCAGTCACGAGCTAAGGCCTGTTGCGGAACCACAGCCTCCACCGGTACTTCCTTATCAGATGAGACAGGTTGGCTCCCTCGTCTTGATCAGCGACACGACGTTTACCTTGCGCGATCTCAGGCCGCGCGGCAGCAAACCGCTTGAAGAGGATCAGAACTTCATACTGGCCCGGAATCGTTTTGCGTCGGAATCACTTTTTCTTTACGTCGACGTGAAGTCGATTGAAACAGAAGAAAAGTCTCGACAGCAAAAGTGGGAAGAGGAAGAACAAAAACGAATCGAAGCTGAAGCTGCGAATCCACCCAAAGTTGAGGAGAAGATGGCCGAGGAGGCGGAACTGACGGCGCCGGCAGAGGAAGACCAGCCACCGCCCGCTCCCGAGCCATCAGTTTCTGCGGAGCTGGTTCTCGAAGAAGCTCCCCCTGCATCGGCTAGAGGCACGCTCTCCGCCGAACCGCAGTCTGCCACTGCTGAAGCCGGCCCGATGTTTGTCTCGCTGTATAGCGCGCTGTTTGGCGGCGAGAGTAAATGGCCCGAAGCCGTCAGTGCGGCGCTCGTTCTGGAAGGCGATGCTTATGTAGTTCGTACCCTCGTAATCAACGGCCCCGAAAACAAAGGGCTCGCGATTCCCTTTGCGCCCCAGTTTGTTTCCGGACCGCCGATTGTGCCCGAGTCTCCCAACATTTTTCCGGCAGACACCAATCTCTTCGTTAGCGTCTCGCTCGATTATCCGCAAATCTACGAGGGAATGTTGAAGGCGCTGGCCAATGCGGAGGCACGTGCGAAAAAGAACCTCGGCGGAGTGCTCAATGAAGGCCCGCCGCCGGAGTCGCCCTTTGCCTTCTACGAAAAAAAGCTGGGCCTGAAAATCAAAGACGACTTGCTGCCGCTGCTCGGAAACGAGCTGGCCCTGGCCCTTCCAAAGAAGGCGCCGAGTCCGAGTCCAACTCTTACCAACCCCGGCGCAGAAAAAACTACGGCAGACAGCGGCGAGCAACAGACTACGAAATCAGCGGATCCTACTCCTGTCATTGCAATTGCGGTGAAGGACCGTGAAGCAGTGGCCCGACTGATACCAAAGCTTATCGAAGGGTTAGGGTTCAAAGGAGCAAGTCTGCTGGCCCAAACGGAGAAGAAGGATGGAACGGAAATCACTTCTTACGCCGGAGTTTTTTCTTACGCGTTCATTGGCGACTTTCTGATCGTGTCGCCTGATGCAGCCGAGACGCGACGCACGGTCGATGCCTATTTGAATCATCAAACGCTTTCCTCCGATAGCCACTTTAGAAACTTCACCCACTGGCAACCGCGACAAGTGCTGGGACAGGTTTACGTGGGCCCTGACTTGATGGAGACATACAATCCGTTTAGCCGCGGCATGGGCGGATCTGTCAACGCCAGGACCAACGATTATTTGTCCCGGCTTAGTCCATTGATCGAGCCCACCACTTACGTGCTTTCAAACGATGGTTCAGGTCCGTTGCACGAGTTGCACATTCCACGGAACCTGCTGCTATGGATGATCGGCTCCAGCATGGTTGCAGCCGAGGCGTCGCCACTGCGTGGTGATGAGGCAGCCGCTCAGAGCTTACTGCGAACCGTGCACAGCGCCGAGATGACGTTTCAGGCAACCACGGGGAATGGTCGTTATGGAAACCTCGCTGAGTTAGTCGCTGCGAACCTTGTCATCAAAGAATCACTTACCAGATCTGGTTATTCAATTGAAGTGTCGGCGTCTGACGACAAGTTTGAAGCGATCGCGGTGCCGGTTGAATATCGCATAACCGGAACGCTCTCTTACTTCATCGATGAAAGCGGAGTGCTGCGCGCGGGTGATCACGCGGGCGCTGCGGCCACTGCATCGGATCAGCCGGTGGAGTGAGACCGGGACCAACCTTTGCAATCAGACCCACTGGCCCACGCCCAAATTCCACACCTTGCAATTATGGTTTCTTGCGGACCTTCGGGAAGACCGGTTCGAGCGAGGGCGTCGGCGATCTTGCCGGCCGATAATTTCCCGGACCATCTTCCTGCATCGCCGGTTGAATATCGGAACGAGCAGGGCTGGTTCTCGTTTGTCCGGCTGTCGCCTTTCGCGAACTGCGTTTGCGGCGATTGAGACTTCTGCTGCGAATTCGGCGAGGTTTTTTGTTTGACTGCACGCCGTGGGGGCTATCTGCTTCGGCTCCATGCAGTATTGCGTCTGCCGGCGAACTGGTCCGGCTTCCTGCAGTCGTGCACAGTAGACTCAAGAGAATTGGCAATGCGATTGTCACACGTCTTGTCATGATCATTCTCCTTGCAGCCGTCCAGTTTGGCAGTCGTCTCCCCATGCAACCTTCTTTTATCAGCAACATCGCTATCGGGGCCCTACTCAAATCTTGACGCCGTTGATGCTTCCATATAAAGTGCTTTCCCGAAGGAAAACTTTCCCGAAGGAAATTCGCATCCTGGTTCGCATTAGGTTTTGCCGGGACCCCTGACGCGGACATCCTCCCTCGCTACGACTTAAGCATTTCTTAGGTAAGTCTGCCACGAAGGTTTGGATACGATTACCTCACTCTCTGTTCTCGACAATTTTAATTGCGTTCGAAACGTCAACGTCTTTCGGAGATACGAACCATGACAAAGAAGAATCAATTAATCCTGATTGCTCTCGTTGCAGTCATTATACCGTCGGTGATCGTCACGTCCAGTGATGCCAAACGAAGCGCCGCGCAGAAATTTGCGCACAGCAAGAACAGTGATATCTCGACCAGGTTACCTATCCCGGTGCAGGCGAAGATGGCTTTGCAAAATGCGCGCGCTGATCAGCAAGGTCGTTCTCCAGTGCGTCCCTACTCCGAAAGAATGGGCAAAGGCAAAGAAGAAACTGCGAAGTATGGAGCGGACATTAGCGAAATGTCCTCGATGGGCCGGCGTGCCTACCTGCAGGCCTCCGAGCGCGAGGAAGTGCGTAAGGGCGGCAAAGGTATAAATCTTAAAAGTGGCGGCGGCTGTCTCAGCGACGATGAAGACTGCGAGCACGACGGCGGTGTGGGCCTAAACGATAAACAGTCAGAGATGGGAATCGCGGTTGACCCTTCCGGCCTGCACGTGGTCGTGGGATACAACGATGCCCAGGGTTTCGCTACCAATCCTAACAAGCTCTCAGGCTTCGCTACTTCGCATGACGGCGGTGTAACCTTTACCACCATCGGCACCATGCCCTCCCCCGGTAACCAGAACATCGGAGCGACTCTTTTCCCGCAAATTTTCGGCGACCCCGACGTCAAGTGGCTTCCCGCGCCCAGCACTCCGAATGGCGGCGTCTTCATCTATTCGTCCATTGAAGTGCGAACGATCACTGGTCCGAGCACAATTGCGGGCACGGTCCAAACGATGTGCATCCACCGCTCACTTGATTTCGGCGATACTTGGCAGGGTCCTTTCGAAGTCACTCCAGCCAGCAATCCAAACGGCATTTTCACCGGTAACAACGCGCGCGACGCAGCCGATAAAGAATTCATCGATGTGGATCCGGATACTGGCCGCGTGATGGTCGCCTGGTCCAACTTCACCTCGGGCGCCTTTTCGCCAGTAGGCAAGCAGATGTTCACCACTTTCTCCGACGACCTGGCGACTGCGGCAACGCCAACCTGGTCCGCTCGCCAAAACGTAAATCTTGCCAGCTCGATACCCGGACAGGGCATCATTCCGCGTTTTGCCGGCAACGGCAGCCCCAATGTGTACGTCGCCTATCAGAGCCAAACGACTGCCCTCGCGGCGCAAACGTTTTTTGCACGCTCCACCGACAACGGCGTGAGTTTCAGTCCCGCAGTGGCTTTAACAGCCGGCACCTACAAGGTGATGGACTACGTCCTTGGCAATGATCGTTCGCATGACTTTCCCTGGATGGCCGTTGACAATTCGCCCGTGGTTGCGACCCAGGGCAACGTTTATGTCGTCTACGCTGACAACACGCTCAACGACGGATCGGACATAGTTTTCCTGAGAAGCATTGATGGCGGCTTGAACTTCACTGCGCCTGTCAGACTAAATGCGCGGCCCGGCCAGGATCGCCCGCAGTGGTTTCCTGTTGTCACAGTGGATACCACTTCGGGACGCGTTTGGGTCTTCTATTTTGATCAGGGCGTGGCCGATAGCGGCGATGCAATGGAGACGAGCGCCGTCTACTCGGATGACGGCGGCGTGACCTGGTCCAGGCAGATCGCTCTGTCCGACCGGCCCTACCATGCGGGCTACGGCAACGATACAGGCCAGCCTAATCTCGGCGACTACAACATGGGTTATGCCCAAGGCGGCAATCTGTTCTCGACCTTCGCTTATACTCCGGACGTAGTCAACTTCCCCGACGGGCAACCGCTGGGCACGCTCCCCGCCATAGACTTTTTCTTTAAGAAGACGAGCGAAACTCCCGCGCGGGCCGCGCTCGAGATTCGTAACAATCCGCCGGGCGGTGTCTCGATGCTTGAAAAGCCGGCAACCTTGACCGGCGAGTTGACGATTCCGTTGACCAACATCGTCACCAACCCACTGGGCGGGCCGGTGACGTATACGGGCGTAAGCGCCTTGCTGACAACCGCCACGCCTAACATCACGGTCACCTCGGGGGCGAGCACCTATCCAAACATCGCGTCCGGCACGACGGCAAATAACAACACTCTTTTCACGATCCATTTTGACGCCGGGTTTGTCTTTGGCACGAAGGTAAATTTCGCGCTCGACGTAACCACGGCCCAGGGAAACCGGACGCTGCAGTTCAGCGTTAACACCGGCAACAAGCCAACGACGACCACCCTGCTCTCGGAGAACTTCGAGAGCGTCGCCACTCCAGCGCTGCCTGCCGGTTGGTCCACTCTACACGGCGGCGGCACCAACACAGTGCCCTGGTTGACCGCGGTCAACATGCCGAAGACAAACACCCCTTCGCCCAGCAATAAAGGGCTGTTCCATGCCAACGCGAACGATGCCGCCAACCCGACGCGCTTTGAGCGAGCCCTGTCTCCCTTGTTTGTCGTTCCAGCGGCTTCCACGTTTGTCTCTGTCAGCTTCGACATCGCTTACGATACCGAGGATGATCCAAGCTTCCTCTATCAGGCTTACGATGGCGCGCTCCTTCGTATTACCGATCAAACTGCCGGCCGGCTCTTGCGGTCGGTGTTGACGGAAGCTTACGCGGACATACAGACGACCGGAAACATTTTCCACTACCCGAAACACTTCCCGCGCAACAGCAGCGCTGCTTACTTTGAAGACATGTCCGCGTGGTCCGGTGATTCCACCGCCGTCGCCGGCAACAACGTCGGTTTCCTGCACGTCGTTATGCTCTTCCCGGGAATGGCTGGCAGCACCGCACAGCTTCGTTTCGAATTCGCGCAGGACAGCAACGGCATCTGCACCGACGTCAGGCCGGCGGATACCAACTGCGGCGTGCTGGTTGATAACGTGGTGGTCCAAAACATCACCTACAACGCGCCAACCGCTGCTGCCGCGGACATCGCGGGCCAGGTCTTAACGCCCGCTGGCCAACCGGCGGCTGGCGTGGTGATGCAACTGAGTGGATCGCGATCGGCAAAAACAATCACCGACAGTAGCGGTAAGTACACCTTCCGGCAGTTGGACACGGGTCAGCTCTACACCGTTACCCCGGCTTTGATGAC
>DASYMB010000263.1:0-18738 GCA_036009285.1 Pyrinomonadaceae bacterium
TGAGCTTTTACCTTATCGGTTAGCTCATAACTACTGATGCTATTCAACGAAGCATACGCACCGGTCGACGGAATGAATTTTAGAAAAAGGGTGTAACGTCCACCAATGACCAAGGGTCTAAAAGAAGCGTCCTCCGCCTCGATAATGTACCCTCCGAGTTGAACCCTTCCGCCTGGCTGGGTAAGAGTGAGGCTGATATTTGGCATCAGGTGCGCTGATGCATTGTCTTTTAGGACCTCTTCAACACCCAGTTGATAGTCGGTAAAAACGAAGTCTCCATCTTCTGTTAGTTGAGAGGCCTTATCTTTCACCACTCCTACAACCACAGCGTCGGCATTGCAAGCTAATCCTCTTAGGAACTCGGAGAAGGTAGGAGCAGGTCCGGGTTCGCCTACTGGCGTCGGCGCATTTCTCTTGACCTTAACGCCGCCACGAATCTCCACCGCAACATCTTTCAGTTTCTTGCCGGTTCCAAATCCCTTATAAAGTTTGCTGTGCTCGCGTTGGCTGTCCGTCATCCTCCCTTCCCGTATGGAAGTCGCCTCGTCCGGCTTTGCTGAAGCCGAAGTACCTTGGGATTGATTGGCAATTCCCGCGACTACCGTCAACGCAAATATCGCGACCATCAAGAAAATGAAAAAACCAATAGTGTGTTTATGAGTTCGCATTGCAGTTATATCCCCTAAATCAATAGTCTGGTTGAAGCGAGCACTCTGCTAACAAGTTTGGTGTCGGTTACAGGTCGGAGGAGACCACTATGTAAGTTGAGAGTCTTGAATTATCTTAGATGGAACTGGGGATTCGCTTACGTGGGGAAACGGTCGCGCGCTACTTCCATTCCAGTCTGTGATTAGCTGCGATTCATTGTAGGACAGGTAGCGGACTCGGTAAAGCGAAAAGGGCGGACACGTTAAGGTCAGCCCCTCAAAATCCGATACTTGCAACTGAACAGTTTCAAGGCGAGCTAACAAGAAAAACATCCCACGCCCAACGGCCAAGCTGGGCATTGTGTGTGTCCTTCACTTTTGCCCGGTAGCGAAACTGATTGCCATACTGATCAGTCCGCCGCGATTTCTTATAATCCAGGTCCAGGGTCTTGAGGCCCAGTTCCTGTAAGGAGTGCAGTTCAGATGGCTCAGAAGTACCATTGTGATTTGTGTCTTGCCACAATTGAAGACTGATGAAAACTGCGTCCTGATTATTGATCAGGCCATCACCGTTGCCGCCCCGAACTGCCTTATCAAATTCAGCAAGCGCAAGAAAGCCATTTTGCTCAGGGGAAGCTGGCTGCGGCGCAAGGTTGCCAAATAGTTCTCTTCCGCTATCAATCACGCCGTTGCCATTACGATCCAAAACAAGGAACGCTTCGTCTGAGCCCCCGCCAGTCCAGGACAATCTCTCCTTCACGTGGTCGGAGTTACCGTCAAAGTCAAAGTTAACTCCGTTAGCGACATCCGTCATTTGGAAACCGTTTCCCGCGACATCAATAAGGATAGGAGTATTTCCACAACCGACCTGATGCTCGTAAGGGCATCCCGTATCAGGCGCCGGAAAGCCACAGTCTACGATCGGAGGAGGATCTTCGCAGCATCTCCCTGCGTCGGCGTTGTAAACTTGCCCTGACGGACAGAGCGAGTGATGCGGTGGGCATGATTCCTGCGCGGTAACATTAGTCAGGGATATACGGCTAGGTCTTAACAAACCGAAAAGCAGGAAGACAAAAAGCACCACAGCTACGACGCGAATTCCCAGATGCATAAAAAGACCTCATTGTCCGGGAGCTTTAGATCGTTTTTCTTTTACAAATTTTTTGCCATCAGAATCCCAAACAGATTCGGCGTCATCAAAACTGATGTTGAAGACATCATTTTGAAGCCGTTGATTTATCTCTAATAACTTCACGGTATATTCCAATCGCAGCGCCAGATTTCCCTTGTCGTCAAAAACAGTAATTGAGGTGTCGCGCGGTACAGGCAACATGCTGTTATCCATAAAGTTGTTGAATACAACTGATGCGAGTACGTGCCCATCCTGATCGATCTTGTCAATTTCCGAAGGCCAGGTATTCTCTTCAGCCTTCCCCTTCATCCGCAAACGAATCTTAAAGAGATGTTTTTGGATGGTGCCGCCCGGCATCTCTAAATCCGTAATTACTCCATTGCTGTCGTACTGTCTTACCTTGAGCTCCAAAGCTCGAGCGCGACTGGCCCAACGTTCATTCTCGGATTTCAGTTCAGAAAGGCGGAGCCTGCAGAGGCCACAGTCATCATCCTCCTTGCTCAAATACTCAACCGGGAGAAATAACGGATTAGGTAAGGCCGCGATAGACCTGAAGTCATCGCTTGAACGATACGACAAGGTTCCAGATCTTAGATCAAGAAACTGGAAGCGCTCACCGTTGTAGGCAACATCAACATCTGTAGCGAGTTTTAGGCTCCTGTCTGTCCGGCATTTGTACCGGTACTGTTTGTCTTGTTCCCAGTATTCGAAACTCCCGAGCCCCACAGCAAAGTTCACGCCATATAACACAATCTTGGCGTCAGCGACGAGATGGACGGAATTTACCTCAGCATACCTGCGGCGTAGATTCTCAAGCGATGAGAGCGACTTCTCGCTAGTCAGCACAAATTTCTTCTGAGGAACAAGTTTTCCGTCAATTGTGGCGGTTGTGATTGACACCACAGCCAAAAGTAAGAATGGTGCCCACAGTTTCCACCTAATCTTTCTTGATTGCACTACTCACCTCCAACACTTACTTCCTTCGATCTCGACCAAAAACGCTTCCTGCTGCGAACCCCAACTGGGGTTAAAGTAGCGGTCAAAGTTGGTTCTTCTCGGCGTTCGTGCAGAGACGCTGTCCTCGAGGCGGACCGCATGCACATGCGAGAAATACCTAGCAATTTTGAGCACCACAGTGCCCTGCCAACTCCTCCGCGTACCAGTCTCCGGCAATATGAAGGTCAACAGCTGGAAGACTGCTATTTCCGAAACAGGACTCTGGAAATCCTGAACTGCGGCCCTCAAAATCCGACAAGCGCCACGAAATAAGTTTTTCAAGGCGAGCTAACAAGAAAAACATCCCACGCCCATCTTCCAAGTTGCGCATCGTGTGTATCTCTTACCTTCGCGCGATAGCGGAATCGATTTCCGTACTGATCGGTTCGTTTTGATTTTTTGTAATCGAGGTCTAGGGTCTTGAGGCCAAGTTCCCGCAAAGTCTTTAGCTCGATCGGTTCTGAGATGCCGTTATGATTTGTGTCCTGCCAGAGGCGTAACGATGAAAAAATAGCATCGCTCCGTTTGATCCAGCCATCGCCGTTACCACCGTTCTGCGGCTTGTCAAACTCGGCCAGAGCAAGGAATCCGTTTCTCTCTTCGCCGGCAGGCGGCACAGGCTGCGGTGTGAAATTTCCGAATAGCTCCGTGCCATCGTCGACGGCGCCGTTTCCATTGCGGTCAAGCGTTAACCAGGCGTCATCTGAGCCTGAGGCGGTCCAACCGAGCCGTTCCCTGGTGCCATCGCGATTGAGATCGAAGTAGACACCACGTTGCGCTGGTCAATGAGAATCCGTTTCCTTGAATGTCAAGCAACACTGGAGTGAAACACCCATAACCAGGATCGCAGAAACAGGTGCAAGCAGCATCATCCCAGCTCCATGTCCATATGTTGTAACACTCCTGTCTTGCAAATGGATCACAACCGCCTCCTCCGCCAGGTATTGGTGTGGGTGACTGTGTCGGCGTCGGCACTGGAGTCGGTGTCGCGCAGGAATCATCTACTTGTCCGTTGCAATCATTATCTATCCCATCACACATTTCGTCCGCTCCGGGATGCGTATTGAAAGCATCAACATTGTCCGCCTGGTCCCAACAATCACCTTCGCAGTCGTACCAGGCATCACCGTCGAGATCTTTGCATTCAGAACAGACGTAATCATCACAAGTGCAAGCGTTGGGATCGGCGGGATTACATGGGGCGTGCCTGAGACACTTATAACCAACAGCGGTAATTTCGTTGCAATACCCTTGGCCGTTTTCATGAAAATTGCATCTAGTGTTTGGGCAATTTGGTAATTGCGGCAAACGCGAAGGCACATGTGAGTACTTCTTGCTGGCAAGCAAATCGTTCTCCGCCCAAGCCGTTCCATCTTTGAAGTGAACTTCACTTACCCGAATCCTGATGTAAAAGGTTCCGCTTAATATCCCTTCCTTGATCAATGGCTTCGCTTCTTTCATGAAATCGATATAGACCGGCATCCTCTTCATCGCGCGGCCATATAATTCGAAATCATAAAGCGGTCAGTAGCCTCGCACCCTGGCAGTCTCCAGGTTTTTCTTCGCCTTGAAGTCTTCCTCAGAAATAATGATCCAACCAAACTTAACAGCTGAAACCGTTTGGAAAGTGTGGCTATTAAGAACCACGCTCTCGATCATTAGTTGCTTTAGCCAGTTGCCTTTCCCCACGTAAGATCTAATCCCAGCTAGGACCACGGGAACATCCGGGTCATGCGTCTGAGAGATATCGAGGTCCGCCTGGGCTAACCAATTTCCGGAAGGCGTAGCCTCTGAGAATTTGTATCCATTTTCCGGACCCGGTTTATCTGAACTTTGAAACGGCGCTTTTAATGGTGGGTCTTGCCCATCAATGTGACTTTGACCCGACCTCAGAAACAGAAACAAGAGGCATCCTACGAGAAAAGCAAGAATGAACCTTTCGCATATAGTATCGTAGGGTTTTTCACAAGAGCCTCCTTCTTTATTCACGACAGAGGGATTGATCGGGTGGAGATAGATAACTAATTCAAGGGGGAACTGGGTGCGCTTCCACTATCTTCCTCGCTTGACCAAATCTCTTCCCATTCTCTCCATTCTCGTAGCTCCCTAGCATCATTGGAACAGCCCAAGCATTCGTCGATTCGCGTGTCTGGCTTAGGGGTATACATTTCGACGGTCGATTCGGTATCTGTGAGACTGAAACGAAAGATTAAACGGCTAATAACAGGCACGGAAATGTCATTTGCCCCATGCCAGGATCTAAACTTCCACTGTTTGACAGCATCCGCTACAGCCTGCTTGAGGAGTGGATTGGTCCGAGGTTTAACTTTTATTCGCAACACGTCGCCTACAGGGCTTATTTGAAGCTTGATGTGAATTAATCCAGAGATCCTCGATCGTACTGCGTCTTCAGGATAGGCGGGCATCACCATTTTTATTGCAGACTTCCGGGCGGATGACTCCGGCAACAGCGTGTTAAGTTTGGTGGAAGTATCTTGTTGCGAGGCTTCCCCCACAGAGACCAAAACGGCGACGATCAGGAATATTACAGAGCAGGCTGTCAATTTTCTCATACTTGGTTCTCCTTACAGGGATCGAGATTTTCACAATCAAAGTTGCTGCATGTCTACAGACTTAAATGATGGCAAGCGATACGGTCTTTTGTTGAGGACTCATGAGGTTCTCCTTAAGCGAAAGCTACTGGAACTGAGAGCGCCCACCTTCGTCTCCCTGGCGATTACGCAGAGGAACGCTTTCAAACAAGATGACGGTATGCCTGTCGGATCACAGAGTCAAGAATTCCGAGGCACAGTCGCTTCGACGCTCTATGCAAGAAACTTGGCAAGGCATTTCTGTACAGATGGGACATTTCTAATTGGTTTTTAACGATGGATGAGTCAGATGCCCCAATAGTGCGAGTGGCTCACGCGGAACTTTCCACTCGCCTCATCGTGTATCAAGAGAGTCCTCCTCATCTCAGTGGCAACAGGCTGAGTAGAAGGCGCATGCTATACTCTCGCGTTAATTTGGACCCGGGAAATTATTGAGTAATGGCTGAGTTTATTTGTCGATTAGGAACGCCCGCGGGCGAAGTGGTAACGCGCACAGTGGAAGCGCCGGGCGTGATTGAAGCGCGCGCGCGTCTCGAACGTGAAGGCTTCCGGGTCTTCAATGTCATGCCGCCGAAAACAACTGGCGTGACCGCACTGACTCGACTCGGCGGACGCGGCGGCCAACCAAAAGTAAAGCCTTCAGACTTCCTGCTCTTCAACCAGCAACTCGCGGCGCTCGTTCGCGCCGGCATTCCAATCCTGCAAGCCATCTCGATGTTGCGTAAGCGCGCGGCCTCGGCACGTTTGCGGGCGGTGCTGGGTGAAGTTGAAGATCAGATTCGTGGCGGCGCGGCGCTCTCGCAGGCTTTTGCGTCGCAGGGAAGTATCTTCCCGAGAATTTATACCGCCTCGATTCTCGCAGGCGAACGTTCGGGAGCTTTGGACGAGGTGCTGCTTCGCTACGTAACCTACATGAGACGCAACGTAGCTCTGCGCCGAAAGATTCGCGGCGCCCTGGCGTATCCGTTGTTCCTGCTGTTTGCATCCGGTTGCATGGTGACGTTTCTGACGGTGTACGTGGTGCCGCGGATGTCGGATCTGTTCTCCGGATTCGGTACCGAGCTGCCCACGGTTACACAAATCGTGCTGGGACTTTCCAAGTGGCTCTCCTCGAATGTTATCTGGTTTGGACCACTCTTCATCGGCGGCAGCATCGCCTTGTTTCTCTGGTCGCGAACAGAGTCGGGCCGCATGATGGTCGATTCGCTGATTCTCAAAATACCGCTGGCGGGTAACCTCGTAATCCAGCTTTCCATTGCGCAGGCCACTCGCTCGCTCGCCACGCTGTTGGCTGGTGGTATCACCCTCGTGGAATCGTGGGAGATAGCAGCGGAGTCAATAACAAACCGCGAGTTGCGGCGGCGCAGTTCTGCAATCCTGCCGATGATTCGCGAGGGCCGCTCCTTTACCGAGAGTCTTGAGTTCGCTAACTGGGTGCCGCTCCTCGCGATTGACATGGTCGGGATTGGCGAGCGCTCCGGCAGTTTGCGCGAGATGCTCGATGAGGTCGCAGTCTTTTACGATGCAGAGTCGGAGGTCAGGCTGGAACAGTTGACGACCACGCTTGAGCCTGCGATTCTGGTGGTTATGGGCGGAATCGTTGTTACCATTCTCCTGGCCATCTACCTTCCCATCATCCAATCAATTTCCAGCGGCGCAGGAGTTACCGGACATCACTAAGGACTTGTCAGAACCACCTGCGGTAGCGGGTGGGCCAAATGTCAGCGGGACTGCATTGAAACTGAATGAAAGAACTAACTGAAAATCCGGCAACCAAAACACTGAGCCTGGCTGGCGTCGGCGGCGAAGCCCATGATCCACCCGAGGTGCGCGCGGCAAAGGATCTTGCGCGTCGCTATCGCCTGAATTTCGTCGAACTGCTTCCCACCGATCAGGAATCGCCGATCGATTACACACTCTTCAACGAGATCCCAGTCGATCTGATGGTGCGTCATCAGTTTCTACCGCTCAAGCGCGATGAAAAGGGACTGCACATCGCGATGGCGGACCCAAGCGATCTGGAACGTCTGGACGAATTGTCGAGCGCCCTGAAGGCCCGCATCGTACCTTACGTGGCCACGGCCGGAGCTATCGAAGTGATCCTCCGGCGCGGCGATGCCACGCAGCGCGTGTTGCAGGAAGCGGCATCAGGCTTTCGCATTTCGTTAGTCAGGGAAACTGAAACCGGTGAAGAGGTTTTGGATCTCGATCGGCTCGCGACCGATTCCGAGATGTCTCCAATCATTAAGCTCGTGGACTCGATAATCTACAACGCCATGGAGTCGCGAGCTTCCGACATTCACATCGAGACTCGCGACACGGAGGTCCAGGTCAAATACCGGATCGACGGCGCGCTCTACGCCAA
Organism: Pyrinomonadaceae bacterium; assembly: GCA_036009285.1. Taxonomy (GTDB): domain Bacteria; phylum Acidobacteriota; class Blastocatellia; order Pyrinomonadales; family Pyrinomonadaceae; genus PSRF01. Next base: position 7,753 of record DASYMB010000263.1, read on the forward strand.
AGTCGATCCTATCGATCTGGTTTTTCATCAGACATTGATCTCGCGCATCAAGGTAATGTCGGAGCTGGACATCGCCGAGCGGCGCGTGCCGCAGGACGGCCGCTTCCGCGTTCGTTACAAGGGCCGCAACGTCGATTTCCGCGTTTCGATCATGCCTACTATTCACGGCGAGGATGCCGTCATTCGTATTCTCGACAAGGAGCAGATCAACGAAGAGTTCAAGAACCTTAACCTCGATGTCGTCGGGTTTGCCGAAGAAGACCTGAGAAAGTTTCGTCACTATATTGCCGAGCCTTACGGGATGGTGTTAGTGACCGGCCCGACGGGTTCCGGCAAAACAACTACCCTCTACGCGGCGCTCAACGAGATCAGAAACGAAGAAGATAAGATCGTAACCATCGAGGACCCGGTTGAATATCAGTTGCACGGCATCACGCAGATTCCCGTGAACGAAAAGAAAGGCCTGACGTTCGATCGCGGACTGCGTTCGATTCTGCGCCACGACCCTGACAAGATCATGATCGGTGAAATACGCGACACCGAAACCGCCCAAATTGCCATCCAGTCAGCGCTGACAGGCCACCTCGTGTTCACGACGGTGCACGCAAACAACGTGATCGACGTCATCGGACGTTTCCTGAACATGGGCGTCGAGCCCTACAACTTTGTTTCGTGTTTGAACTGCGTGCTGGCCCAGCGGTTGATCCGCATGCTCTGTCCCTATTGCAAACGCCAGTATCGCGCCAAGGAGCAGGAGCTGATCGAATCGGGAATGCGTCCGGAGGAGCACCGTGACACGAATTTTTATATCAACGTCGGTTGCGACGCCTGCAACCACACCGGTTATCGCGGGCGCACCGCGATTCACGAACTGCTCGATCTCTCCGACAATATTCGCGAGATGATCGTCGAACGCCGGCCTGGCTCGGAAGTAAGGCGAGCGGCGGAAGCTGAAGGACTTAAGAGTCTGCGTGAATCAGCGCTGAGGAAAGTGTTCGCGGGCGTTTCGACGCTGCACGAGATTAATCGCGTGACGTTTGTCGAGGAAGTAAGCGGCCATCGCTAAATCCAGGCAGAAGCCCGACCGTGAGGAAGGGCTTAAAGGGGCCGGCACGAAGCTCTTGCTAATGAGCTCTCTAACAAGGCCCTTGCTGACGCGCGGGCTTCCGCTTGGGGAGCCCTTGCTAACGCGCGGGCTTCTGCTTGTTTTAAGGAACTGTTGTATTTAAATTGCGTGTAAGCAAATGCGGCAGGAGCAGTTGCATCTTAGACTCCTGAACGGCATTATTAGGCCCACGTTCTTAGGTTATTTCGTGACCTCCACCGAGACACAGATATGAAAATAAAGACAGAAACCCGCATTTTTGTTTCGCTGCTGCTTATCTTCTGCCTGTTGATTTTGCCGGCAACGGCTTTCGCCAAGAAGGGCGACAAACATTTCAAAGAGGGAATGCGCCAGGAAGCGAACCAGCAATGGGAGAAAGCGGCGCAGGAGTTTACGCTCGCGGTCGCGGCCGATCCTTCGAACGTGGAATATCAACTCCATTTTCGTCGCGCCAGCTTCAACGCTTCGCAATCCTACATGCAGCAGGGTCGCGCGCTGGCGGAGCAGCGGGATTTCGTCGGGGCCTACAACGCGTTTCGACAAGCTTACGGATACGATCCGGTTAACGAGTTGGCAGTTTCGGAGATGGAACGCATGTTACGTCTGCAAGGCGTGAAGGAGGGAACTAACGGTACTGACAACACGCCGAAGACCGCAGACGGAGGAACGCTGGCGCCGACGAGCGCTCAGGAAGCTGCTATGCCGCCGCCACGAACTGAGCAACTGCGCGTCATCAGTTACAGCGGAGACTTGAAAGCTTTCATTCGCAGCCTTGCCGAGCAACTCAACCTGAATGTTATTTTCGATCGCCAGTCGTTTGTCCAACCGCGAACGATCGATATCAACTTGCGCGACGTGACTACTTCACAAGCGCTCGACTACATCTTTCTTCAGGAGAGTCTCTTTTTTCAAAAGCTCAGCCGGCGCACAATTCTCGTCGCCGATCAGACGCGCCGGCCGCAGTATCAACAACTGGTTTTGCGCACGTTCTTTCTTGCCAACAGCGATCCTGAAAAAGCCAAGACGCTCGTGGGGCAGGCAATCCCACCGTCAGTGGGCCGGCCGCAGACTATCGTGGTCGCCGACAAAGACACGAATAGTTTGACCATCCGCGACACGGCGGAAAACGTCCGGTTGATTGGAGAGTTGATCCAGAGCATCGACAAGGATCGCGCCGAAGTTGTGATGGACGTGAATATCTACGAAGTTACGAAAACGAATTTTCTGCAATTCGGTAATCAGATAGGCACGCCCGGGGCGAACGGAACGTTTAATCTCGGCGGCTCAACCGGTGTCAGCATTCTTAGCGACAACGGGACCGTCACACCCGGGAACCGTGGTGTAAATATCGCCGGGCTCGTGGGCGGAGTACCGACCGCGTTGGCTGCGGCCTTCGTGCTGCCGCCGTCGGTGCTGACCGCTTTTCAAAGCAAGAACAATACGAAGCTCATTGCTTCGACGCAGGTCCACGCCTTCAATGGAGAAGAGTCAACCGCTCGCATCGGACAGCGCGTGCCGGTGCAAACCGCGCAAGCTTATCCCTTCGGCGTGCAAACGACCACCGGGACCACCAACAATGGATTTCCGACCGGTGGTTTCCCGGTCATCAATTATGAACCGACCGGATTAACTCTCAAGTTTACGCCGCAGGTTTTTCCCAATCAGGACGTACAAGTGAAGATGTCGATCGAATCCAAGGACGTGCTGGGCGCGAGTACCTTGACCCCGACCTTCACCGAACGCACCATCACCGGGACCGCGCGCGTGCAAAACAATCGCACGATGATGCTGGCCAGCGTCGCGCAGGACATAACGGCAGTCGGGCGACAGGGCTTGCCAATCCTCGGGTTAATTCCCGTTCTCGGCCGCTTATTTTCATCACCAACTAACGACAACCGCCGCATCGATATCGTAATCGCCGTTACGCCGCGCGTCTTGCGCGCACCCGCAGTCACGCCGCGCGATGAAGAGATGCGACCAAGTGGAACGTTGCAATCGCCGACGACCGGTTCACTCGAAGCGATGCTGCGCGAGGCCGATCGCGAAGATCAGTTGGCGGAGTTCAGGCTTCAGCAAAAGAACGCGACGGCGCAGATCACTCCGGCTTCGTCTTCTCCGGGCGTCTTTGGCAGCAACGTTCCGGCTAACGCGAAGACAACTGCTAGCGCGCCGGCCGCGAATGAAGCTACCGCGATAAATTCAGGTGGCCCTCAGTCACTTCAGCCAACCACTGCGGCCACGCAGCAAACTGCGAAAACGCAAACTCCGTCGGAGGAATTGCCGGCCTTTGTGCCCGCACCCAAGTCGCTGGTAAGCAACACGGCCGCGACGGAAGTTGCCGCTGTAAATACGAATCTAAATGGAGACGCGCGAGCGACCCTGACCAGCCTGGCGAAACCGATCGATGCGTCAGTTACTCCAATCAGCACGCGCGGCAGGAGCGCACAACTTAGCCTGACTCCCGCGGATCAATCTATGAAGGTGGGCGAGACGCGCCGATTTGCGCTGGAGTTGAAGTCGGATGTCTCGCTGGCACTCGCGATCGTCGCGCTGCGTTTTGATCCTAAGGTAGTGAAAGTAACCGCAGTATCCGCAGCGCAAGGCAAGGCCGCTGCTCCGAGTTTCACTCAGTCAAACGACGCCTCCGGCGTTTGCTTGATTTCCATCTCCAGTCTCAATGGTGTTGCCTCAACGAATGCCACGCTGCTTTTCATCGACGTGGAAGGTATCGCGCCGGGCGAAGCCGGACTGTTATTGGATAAAGACTCCATGCATTTGGTAGGAACGGACGCGCGCGATTTGTCGGTAGAGGTCATGCCTGCTCGCGCAACCGTGAAGCAGTAAGAAGGTGATTTACCTGCGAGATCAACGTTCGATTGAATCAGAGCGCGGCGATGCGGCGATAGCAGTTAAGTTCGCCGATGGCCGCGTTCCTCGTTACGATTGTCTTTCAATCTGCGATCGCGAGCACGACCGACGAGGCTTTACGTTAATTGAGCTCGTGATCACCATTACAGTTTTGAGCATTCTTACGCTCGGCGTGGTGCCACTGCTCAAAGTTTCCGTCAAACGTCAAAAGGAACAGCAACTCCACGATGCCCTGCGCCAGATGCGCACGGCCATCGATGAGTTTCACCGCGATACTGTGGGCATGCCCAACACGGGAATTGGTGGTCAGCAGCAACAACAACAGCAACAACAGCAACAGCAAAACTCCTATTTCGATCCGCGCAGCAAGGTGGTTATCAGCGACCCGACGATTTTTGGCGTGGACAATCCGGATCGTTATCCTCCCGATCTCGAGACGCTGATCAATGGTGTTAACGTAATGCCGCGCGGCGGTATTGGCGGCGGTCGCGGAGAGATAGGCGTAGACGCGACAAAAGTTGGTGGTGAGTTGGCAACCAAGAAGAAAGTTTATCTGCGCAGCATTCCCGTCGATCCCATGACCGGCAAAGCCGATTGGGAATTTCGTTCGTGCTACGACTCGTTGGATAGCGGCTCCTGGGGCGGCGAAAACGTTTTCGATGTTCGCTCCAAGTCGAAAGACACAGCCTTGAATGGTGAGAAATATAGTGACTGGTAAAATGCAGGAAGCAGGAGCAGTAGGCAGACGGCAGGAAGTCGCAAAAGATCGCGGCTTGTTCCCACCGACTGCTGCCTGCCGACTGCCGCCTGGCTTCACGCTGCTCGAGTTGATGATCGTGATCACGATCATCATCATCCTGGCCGCCATCGTATTGCCGCAGTATCAAAAAACTATTCTGATCGCTCGCGAAGCGGTGCTGCGTGAAGATCTCTACAAGATGCGGAATCTGCTCGATCAATACGCGGCCGACAAACAGAAGCTGCCCGGCGATCTCAACGAGCTTGTTAGCGCCGGATACTTGCGCGAACTGCCGGTAGATCCTATGACCGGTCAGGCGGAATGGACGCCGACTCTCGGCGAAGATCCCAATTTAACCGACGGCGGCCAGGGAGTGACTGACGTGCACAGTACTTCCACCGATGTTTCGACCGATGGAGCCAGCCGATACAACGAATGGTGAGACATTGCTGATTGCCGATTGCCAATTGGAATTGCTCTCGAAGATAAAATGTCGGCACAGTCTTACATGCCTCAGTTGAAAATCGGCAATCGGCAATCGACAATTGGAAATCGCAGGGCAATCCGCATTTGGAAATCGCATACATGCCTAATCCTTTATCCAGGCTCGTAAATCCCCGCTACCCGTCAACCGCGGTTGGCTTTGAAAAAGGAACCGCTACAATAGTGCAACTTGAGCGCGGCCGCGGCGGTTCGTCCAGTCTGCGCCGCGCCGCAAGCGTGGTCCTGCCAGAGTCCCTGATTCGGCCCAGCTTCGACGAGTCAAACGTTTCCGACCCCCGGGAGTTGACCGCGGCGCTGCGGGATTTGGCGACCAGTGCCGGGCTGTTGCAGCAGAAGCGCTGGTCGGTTGCCTTACCTGATGCGACCAGCCGTAGTTTGATCGTCACGCTGGAATCGCAGCCGGCATCGCGCGCTGAGCTCGAGGAAGTACTAACCTGGAAAATGGAACGCGGCTTCGGCACATCGCTCGAGGAGCTTTCGATTTCGCGCGAACGACTGCCAGCCGACCCGCAGGGAAGAGATCGCTATATGGTCGTCGCCACGCGCTCGGCCATTTTGGAAGAATACGAGGGAGCGCTGCATTCACTCGGTTGGCGGGGAGGCTTGATCGTTCCACGTCACATCGGCGAAGGGCAATGGTTGACCCTGAATGGATCGCGAGGCGACGGCCTGCTGCTCAGCTCATCGGAACACGGCTTTACGGCGGTGGTGTTTCGCGGCAAGCAACCGCTGATAGTCCGCACCGTGACCTGTGATCCAAATGAGTGCGAAGACGAGTTGTATCGTTTACTGCTCTTCTATCGCGATCGCCGCGGTGGCGAGGCAGACAATGTGGGTCAGCTCGCGCGCGTGCTGGTGGTGGGCGACTTGTTAAGTAAGGATCGAGCGTGTGAAATTGTCAGCGAGACCGTTGGCGCTAACCTGCGACCACTCGACGCGCATGACCTTGGCTTACAGCTTGCGACACGCGAGCTAAGCTTCGACGCTATCGCGGCCCCGGCAGGTTTGGCCACGTTATCGTGGCAATAAAATGAGTCTCAGGTCTCAAGTCTCAGGTTTCAAGTTGATGACCTGAGACTTGCGCTTGAGTACTAGCGACCTGAGACCTGAGACTTGAGACCTGAGACCTGAGACTTCCCTTTGAAACATCTTCTTTTTCTCAAACGTAATACCCGAGCATCATGAGTACATCTGTATCCGACGTTTTAAGTTTTAGTTCAGTTGCTGATCGCGATCTCGTTGCCAGCGCCGCCCAGGGCGTCGAAGGAGGCTTCGAGGAACTTGTCCGGCGTTACCAGCGACCCATCTCCGGCTATGTTTACCGGATGGTCGGCGACTACGAAGCGGCCCTGGATTTAACCCAGGAGATTTTCATCAAGATCTACGGTTCGCTTTCCCGCTATCGGCCCGAGTTTAAGTTTTCGACCTGGATTTACAAGATTGCGCACAACGCCGCCATCGACCACCTGCGCCGGAACACCGGACGCGAGCGATCGCTCATCACCGGCACCGAAAGCGACAATTTTGATCTGCCACTCGAAAGCGAGGGTCTAAGCCCGGAACAGCAAAGCGAGCGAGAAGAGCGACGGTTGGAAATTGAAACCGTGGTGCGCTCGCTTCCGACTGCTTACCGTGAGTTGGTTGTTTTGCGACACTCGCAGGATTTGACCTACGAAGAAATTGTCGACGTGACTGGCTTGCCGCTGGGGACTGTCAAGAATCGTTTGTTTCGCGCGCGCGAAATGATGCGGCAGCAGTTTCTAACCCGGGGCATTAATGGAGTCTAGTTTTCATTCAACTCGTGTCTAACAGCAATCACACTTGCCAGACAGAAAATATTGCCGCCTACATCGATGGCGACCTCGAACCCGCCTTGCGTGCAGCCCTGGAAGAACACATCAAGCAGTGTGCAGCCTGTGCTTCAGAGTTGCAGGCGCAGCGTGTCTTCATGTGTGAATTGGATTCGGCGCTCGCCAGTCCTTTTGATCTCGCGGTGCCGGTAAATTTTGCGCAGGTTGTGGCAGTTAACGCAGAAAGCGACATGCGTGGCGTGCGTTCCAGAGCGGAGCACACGAGGGCCTTGCGCTATTGCATCGTCCTTGGGTTGGCCGCCTTTGCCCTGCTCGGTTTCGCGTCCAGCAAAGCTATTGTCCTTAACTTTCGTGCCGCGGCCGCTAAGGTATTTGGGGTGCTTGCGTTCTTTACTAAAACGATCTTCGATGCCGCGGTTGGCTTCGCGGTAATCTCGCGAGTTGTCAGCCGTGGAGTCCTCGCCGGCTCGCTCGCGGGCTTTGCGGGTTTGCTCCTCGTCGTTCTTGCCATCGCGGTCCTATCCCTCCTGATATCACGTTACCACCGAGCTCGCGTTCTCGAATAAGCGCGAGCGCGCATAAACATGTCCACGGCATCCATGGTGAACGAATTCGTGTTTCCGCGACGCACCGATCTATCTGCGCTCTTTCTCCCGCGAAACTTCCTGCCCGCAGCCGCGTTAGGGATGTCGATCTTGTTCATGCTGGGAACGGTCAGCGCGCAAACTATTTACGAGCCTATCCCGGGTGATGAGCCTTACATCCTTGAAGGCATCAGTGAAACCATTGTCTACACTGTGGGCCACTCCTTGAGAATCAATGGCACCGCCAAGAAAGGGGCAGTCGCCGTTGGCGGAGACGTGATCGTTCAGGGTACGGTGGACGACGACGTGGCTGCCATCGGCGGCTCCGTGATTCAGCTTGAAGGCGCGCGCATCAATGGCGACATCATGGTAGTTGGCGGCGCCTATCGGCATGCTGACAAAGAACCGCTGCGCAGTCCCGCATCTCAAACAATCATGGTTTCGGGTTATGAGCAGGAGTTGCGAAACATAATGCGCAATCCGAAAGACCTGCTCGCGCCGCATTGGTCGGCGCGATCGATAGGGTTTCGTATCCTGGCGATTCTGTTTTGGTTCATCGTCTCACTGGCCCTGACTGCGGCGATGCCCGGGACCATCAGTCGCGGAATCGCGCGGCTTCAGTTAACGAGCTTGCGCGTGGCCCTTATCGGTTTCCTGGGCGTAGTGGCGATAGGTCCCGGTACCATCCTCTCGCTGCGTTATCTGCCTACTCCGATCAGCGTGGTGGTCGGACTAATGGTGTTGTTGTTAATACTCATCGCCGGTCTGTTCGGTCGCGTGATCATCTACGCGGCGACTGGCCGCTGGTTGCAGCGAAAATTTGTAAAGCGAAGCAAGCACTCGGAAGCAGTGGCCCTGCTGTTAGGCACCACGTTTTGGATCATGCTGTCCTCGCTGCCGTACGTTTGGCCGTTCGTTGTGGCAATGCTTTGGGTGATGAGTCTGGGCCTCGCCCTCACGGCCAGATATCGCGTGGGCTGGAAAAGACGGCAGGAAGTCTGAAGCGATTTTCCCTCCTAAACATTCAAAAAAATCGGACGAATCCAACTTTTCGTGCATCAAAAGTTCTTCCCGGCTGGCCGGGGAACGGGAATGTCGGATATTCGTGCAACTTTATAGAACACCGGGCGTGATAGCGCAGTATTCGTCCGTTCGGCAGACCCAATAGCCGCCAAGTTAACTAGAACATTCGTAGCGGCTTGTGCGTAACAAACTTAGTTCGCCCAGGACGTTGCCGCCAGAGTCTAATAAATTCAAGGCCGCTGCCCCGCAGTTTCTCGCAGTCAAACAGGAGGAGTAAATGAAAGCGCCGTTTCTCGCAGTCGCGCTTGTACTTGTTGGAGTACTTGCCGGATCCATTGTTCACGCACAAACGACCGCTCCCGCACCAGCCTCGCAGCCGACAGGCGATCCGTCGATTAGCCCGAACAGGGCGCTCGGCGAGGTGAAACTGATCGATGCCGCCGCCAAACAATTGACTATCAAGACCGACGCCGGCTCGGTGATCGTCGTGGCGCTCAGCGACAGCACCGCGTACATGCGTATCGCGCCGGGCGAAACAACTCTTACCAACGCGACGAAGATCACTTTTGCCGACGTAGCGGAAGGCGATCGCGTGTTGGCGATGGGAACAGTTTCGGACGATCACAAACTTGTGCCGGCTCGGACAGTAGTCGTAATGACCAAAGCGGACATCGCGAAGAAGCAGGAAGCAGAACGAGCTGAATGGAAGAAACGCGGAGTACTCGGCATCATCACAGCGCTCAAGCCGGAGACCAAAGAGATAACTATATCGAGCCGAACGATGGCTGGCCCACAGTCGCTGATAATTCCGGTTTCGGACAAAGTAGAAATGCGCCGCTACGCGCCAGACTCGATCAAGTTTGCCGACGCCAGGCCGGCAGCGTTTGACGATCTGAAGGTGGGCGATCAACTTCGCGCCCTGGGAGAACGCAACGCCGCAGGAACTGCGTTCACTCCGGAGAAAGTTGTTACCGGTGCTTTCAAGACAGTCGCCGGGGTAGTTACCGCGGTTGACGCTGCTACCGGCGAAGTGAAGATCAATGACCTGCAGACAAAGCAGCCGCTAACGATCGTTGTTAAGCAAGACGCAGTGTTACGGAAATTTCCCGCAGCCAATGAAGGCGGCATGATGATGATGTCGCGCGGTCCGGGAGCGGGCGGCGCTGCAGCCGGGCAAACTGCGGCGGCGGGCCCGGGTGGTGGACCAGCGGCTGGACCAGGTGCAGGACAAGGATCAGGCGCAGGTGCAGGGCAAGGAGGCGGAATGCGTATGGGCGGCGGGGGCGGGATGAATATCCAGGACATGCTCGAGCGCTTGCCAACCATCGCGATTGCAGAGGTAAAGGCCGGCGATACGATTATTGTTTCCAGTACGAAAGGCGCCGATCCAGCGCGCTTAACCGCCATCAGTATTATTTCCGGCGCGGACACGCTTCTCAACCTGCTGGCCGCGCGGCAGGCACAGCCAGGACAGACGGCGCCGAATCCTTCGGCCGGTCTGGGCAGCGGCATTCAATTCGGAATTGGCTTGCCCTAATTGTTAGAACGCGAAGCGGTAGCGAGGGCCTCTTACTTTATTTAGGGTCACAACGGCAGGCGCGTTTCATCAGCAGTCAAGTCTCCATAGATAGGGTCTCAATCATGAACGTCTCCAGAAATTCTTTGCGACAGACTTTAGGGTTTGTCCTAATCATTGTGTTATCCGCGGCAGTTGTCTCCGCGCAGCAAAATCGCGGAACACTGCGCGGTGTTATTAGCGACGAGCTCGGCGCCACCATCGTCGGCGCCACCGTCATACTCACGGACGCGACTGGTGTTGCAAAGACCGCGACCACTAACGGCGAAGGCGTATACGTTTTCAACGGACTTGCTCCGGGAAAATATTCCGTGAGCGTCAGCGCTCCGGGCTTCGCCGTCTCCGAGACCGAAGTTGACATCACGCCTGGGGGGCGTCAGTCAGCAGACCTGACGCTGAAGGTTACGATTGAAGAGCAAAAGGTAACTATCGCCGCTGAGACTCCGCTCAGCACGGAATCAACCAACAACGCCAATCAGACGGTGATAACCGGAAAAGATCTCGATGCACTGCCTGACGATCCTGACGAGTTGGCAGCGGCACTGCAGGCGCTCGCCGGACCTTCGATGGGCCCAAACGGCGGGCAGATTTTCGTTGATGGTTTTTCCGGCGGCCGGCTGCCTCCGAAAGAATCGATCCGCGAGATTCGCATTAATCAAAATCCCTTCGCCGCCGAAAACGATCAGCCTTCAGGCCGCATAGACATACTTACTCGCCCGGGCACCGACAAAGTCCGCGGCAGCATGTTTATGCGGCCTGAAGGCTGATCGTTTTCG
>DASYMB010000264.1:0-4374 GCA_036009285.1 Pyrinomonadaceae bacterium
CGAAGTGAGCTTGTGGTCCACCCGTCCGTCGAAGAGAAATTGGCGATAGTGACCGGTGTAGTCGAGGTGTCCATCTGCCGGCAAAACGAACGCCGGTAGGGTCGTCGAAAGAAATGTCGTTCGATTCTGGCGCGTGTAGTCAGCGGTGGCGAAGAAGAAAGTCTTGTCCTTGATGATGGGCGCGCCTAACGAGCCGGAGACTTGCGCGAGCGCATCCGGAATGTCTACCGGGTTGATTGCCTGTAGCGTGGCCGGCGTTACGCAAGTCGGCACTGACGGCGGACAGAAGCCCTTGGTCGAGAAGGTCTTCGCCTGCCAGCCACCACCCGGACGGATCAGGAACACGCCTTCGCCGTGGAGATTGTTCGTGCCGGACTTGGTGACGATGTTCAGTGCTGGGCCAGAGGTCCATCCGAACTCAGAAGAAAACGCGTTCGAGAGCACGGTTATTTCCTGGATGGCGCCGAGCGGAACGGTCGCGATCGCCGTCTGGCGGCCCCACCCTTCATCGTTGTTTGCACCGTCGAGTGTGAACGTGGTGGCGCGGCGTGAACCAACGCCGGTGATGAAGTAAGTCGCGTTGACGAAAAGATCGCCGGTGCCCTTCCCCTGCCGAAACGCCGAATTGAGCAGCGGCAGCGTCGTCGACTTGCGGCCCAGGATCGGAGTCTCATCGATCTGCTGGCTGTCTAAACGCCGGCCGATCTGCGCATCCGCGCGTACTCCGTCTGTGGTGCCGAAGACGGTGACCTCCGCCTTTTCGGAACCCGGGAGCAGCGTCACCTTCAAAGTCGCGGTCTCACCCGAGCGCAGCGTAATGTCCTTGCGCTCTTCGCTGCCGAATCCTTCCCTCGACACGGTTAGCGTGTAGGTCCCCGTCAGCGAGAGCCCGGAAATCGTGACGCTGCCGTCGCTTCCGGAGCTGACCTCGCGCACGGCGCCGGTCGCGGTGTTCACGGTGGAAACTTTTGCGTCCTTCACCACGGCGCCGGTTTGATCGACTACTGAAACGATCATCGTCGCCGTGTTAGGAGACTGCGCCGCGACCGGTGATGCGACGAAAGCAAAAAGCGCAATCAGCAGCAGAGGCAAGGCCACTAGAGTCAGCGCCACGATCTGGCGGCTGCTTTGAATTATGATTTCGAGAAAGCCCTCACCAAAAGTGAAGAACTCAAATAGGTTGATTTCCATCGTTAGTTTCCTATCTGGCGTTGGATGGTGGATGAACAGAACGGATTCAAAGTGGCAAGGTAAGCTTTAAGCGGAACTACTACCAGACTTAGTAGAAAATAGTTATTTGGAGTGCGCCCGACCTGTCGGCGCTTTGGTAGGCTGCGACTTGTCGCGGCCGCGCCAGCCGCGGCGTCAAGGCGCCGCGGGCCAAAGCGCCGACAGGTCGAGCGCACTCCAAAAGCTATCTCGCCACCGTGTAGTCATCGAAGTAGCTGACGCTATCAGTCTTCGACCAAACGCCAACCCTTCCCGATACCGGTTCGGCCAGCGTGTAATCCAGCAAATGCTTTCCATCGAGTGCAGCTTGCAAGTTTGTTCCGTGAACTGAGACTTGCAAGCTGTGCCAGGTGTTCATCTGTAGCGGCACATTCTCCGATCCCTTCTTCACGAAACTTCGCTTCCCTTTGTTGAAGGTCCAGAGCACTACGTTATCTTCCTTGCCGTTGAAACGTACGGCCAGGTAATCGCCGTTGGGTTTGAGGTTGAAGAGTATGCCGGCGCACGAATCAAGTTGGCCGGCAACGAGCTTAAAGCGAATGCCGATGTCGCCATCGTGGAAGTCAGTAATGTCTTTAGCGACCGCATAGGGGAAATACGCGAACGCTTTCACGTTGTCGATGAATTCTTCATGACGCGATCCATAGATGGCCCGCGCCTTTTCTGCCAGCCCGCCCGCGGGTTGACCTCGCAGCCAGGCCCGGCCGTCAACTCCCAGGACCTTCTTGCCGCCGTCATCAACGATCGACCAGTTGCCAACCACCGAAAGAAATTTAGCGGACTCTCGGCCGGCCTTCTCTTTTGATAAATCCACGTGGAGAGCTTTTGCTTGCACGTTCCTTGGCGTGCGCTGGGCGCTCAGCAACTCCCCCGACCCGGTTAGCACGAGTGCCAACGTAATCATGAATGCGAGATGAAGTTTCATGCTCATTCCTTCCTGTCAGAACCACCTGCGTGAGCGGGTGGCCTGCTCCTGGCCCGACTGTTTAAGAAAAACGATGGCCACCCGCTCATCCAGGTGGTTCTGACAAGTTGCCATATCAGAATCGTCAGCAACGGCCAGGCGCCATAAAAAATTCCGGCCGCCCACTTTGGCCTCGCCGCCAACGGATAGCCCGGGTAATCAACCTCAGCACTCGGCGCCGGTGGCTTGATGTCAGATAGTTTATAGATTTGCTCGAGGACCACCGGCTCGATCGTCGAGCGCTCCATGATTTTCTGCCCACGCATCTCGTACCAAATTTCGCCATAGTGATCGTCGCCGGCTTCGAAAAGACCGGTCTGACTGTTGGCGGCGTAATTCACTTCCAGTCTCGAGAGATTCCTTCGCAGTTTCCTCAGCACGTTCTGTTCGAAATCCGTCAGCCGCGGATCTTCAGGCGACAGGATAACCGTGATGCGCAAAGTCTCATGGATATTCCCGAGCGTCGCTTCATCGGCGCGTGGAAAAGAGTTGCGACGGTTTTCGCTCAGGTCCCAACTGGTTCGCAGATGCGCGGCGCCGAACATCACCACGCCAAGCACTAGAGCTATCGACACGGTTGCCAACAAACGCCCGCGCAGCGTGCGCCCAGTGTGCAGCCAGATTGCCGCGATAGCGAAGCTGGCAATAATTATCCCGAGCATCACTACGACGGTGCTTAGTCGCAGCAAGCCTTGTTCAAAGAATCGCAGCGCCGCGGTTGGCGTGTAGTTCGCCAACTGCTGCAACAAGCCGCCGCGTCCGGTGGCAATGAAATCAAGCGCCCAACTCCCTACCGTGAAACCCAAAGTAACGATAGCTGCGCTCGCCGCATTTTCAGAAAGCGCGGCGGCGGCCACGGCGATGCCGGCACTCAACATTCCGCGAAGCAGGTGGCCCAGCAAAAGGTTCAGGGTCTCTGGCGCATGTAGATGACCGCCATACGATCGCCACAAAACAATCGCGAGCAGTCCAGGTATCCAAGCCACCAACCAACCGCCAAGAATTACTAGTCCCTTGGTGATTATCTTGGTGCCGAGACTCTCGGGGAGTTGGAGCAGCAGCTTTAACGCGCCACTCTGTTTCTCCGCCGAGATCAAACGGATGGCGACGAACGGAAGCAGGAATGTTGCTGCGAGATCGTAAGCGCCGAAGGTAGGCACGAGCAGGCCGTCCAATGGTGTCAGTCCTTGCGGCAAAGCGGCTGGTCCGCTTCCGTTACCGCTGGCCTCCGCGTACAAGTTGACGGCGGTGATGAAAGCCTGACCGACAAGCGGCCCGATCATCAGCAGCAGTAGCCAGTAAGCTCGCGAGGCAAGCAACTCACGCCACTCTTTAGACAAAAGCTCGCGAACGTTATGTGAGCGCAAGAAAAATTTCCTCCACTCCTGCTCCCGGTAAGTTTGCTTTTGTCTGAAGTTCGGCAAGCGTCCCTTCTCCGACGACCCGTCCACCGCTCAACAACACGAGGCGATCACACACGCGTCCGGCATCGACAAGCTGATGGATGGAGAGCATCAGGGTCCTGCCGGTCGCTGCATGATCTTTGAGCAAGGTCATTACGTCGCGCGTCTGGCGCAGGTCGAGTCCATCAAACGGCTCATCAAGCATTAGCAGGGGCTGGGGCGTGAGCAGACCGAGAGCGAGTAGTACGCGTTTGCGTTCGCCTTTTGAGAGCGTGCCCGTGCGCGACTTCATCAGTTCCTGCAGTCGCAGCGGCTCTACCAGGGCTGACGCTTCTGCTTGAGAACGTTCATAGACTCTCTTGAAAAAACCAAGCACCCACGCGACCGGCTGTTCGGGCCAGGGGAAAATTGCATCGGGCAAATAGAAGAGCGTTTCTTTCCGACGGGAAGGCGCCAGCTCGATCCGATTTGACTTGATCGTTCCCGCATTCGCCGGCATGAGACCAGCAAGACACTCAAACAGCGTGGTCTTGCCGGAACCGTTTGGGCCAATCAAACCCAACACTTCACCGGGATGCACTCGGAAGCTAACGTCTTCGAGCACGCGCCGCTTATTGAAAAACTTGGTTATGCCTTCGACGGACAGCAGTTCACTCATTTTGTGGCGTGCGACAACCCTTTGGAGTGCGATGACCGGTCATCGCTTTAGTCGGTCGCGACCGGTCGCGGCCACGGCGGATTAGACTCCCCGAACCATGTGGCGTCAAGTTGCCCTGG
>DASYMB010000265.1:0-7805 GCA_036009285.1 Pyrinomonadaceae bacterium
GCCTCTACATGGGAATGCAACAGACGTATGGCGGCGTCGCTCGAATCATCGCCCCACTCTTCTTCGGCTGGGCGTTTGATTCGATCGGCGTATCGGCGCCTTACTTTTTCTCGGCCGCGTTTGTCCTCGCGACGATCTCGCTCGGGTTCGGACTGGATAAGTATGCGAGGCCGGACGGCAAGAGACAAAAGACAGTGAGCGGGTGACCGAAGAATAAGAGTATCGAGTATGACGGAGTGAGTCAGCCACCCGCTTACGCAGGTGGTTCTGACTTTGTCTGCTTTTCTATCTGCGCGCGAAGACGGTCCTCCTGTTCGCGGAGTTCGGGAGTAAACTCGGCGCCGAAGTCTTCCGCCTCAAACAGCGGGCGAATCTCGACCTCGGTCTCCTCAAAGGGAGCGCGCTTGAGCCATTCGACCGCCTCCTCCATCGATTTCACCTGCCACAACCAGAAGCCTGCGACCAGCTCTTTCGTCTCGGCAAAGGGACCGTCGATCACGATTTGCTTCCCTGCCGAGAAACGGACCCGCGCGCCCTTTGAGCTCGGCTGGAGTCCTTCGCCAGCGAGCATCACCCCGGCTTTCACCAGCTCTTCGTTGAAGTTTCCCATGTCGGTAAGGATCTTCTCGTCCGGGAGAACGCCCGCTTCTGAATCCTTGTTTGCTTTGACCAATACCATAACTCGCATCTTCGTTTCTCCTTCTAGTTTCAGATTCGAGCAGAACTTCCGGTTGAAAGTAATCGGCTTAACAGTTCGACCGGCTTGAACTTTGCTCTTCTACTTACAAGTCGAACGGGCGACACTAAGATCGACAGGTAACGCATTTTTTTCGCCGAAACACTATCCTTATCTTGCCACTCTCCCCATTTCCCCTGTCTCCCCATTCGTTTAGAAAGGGCACTTGTGCCCCCGCGCGCAGGCGGACAAGTCCGCTCTCTAAACGGGAAAGCGCCCGGCGGACAAGTCCGCTTTCTAAACGGAAGAGGTGCGAGTAATCTGTTGATGAATGATCGTTCATCTGATCGACGGCACCTACGAACTCTTTCGCCACTTTTACGGCATTCGGCGCTTCAAGAAAACCGACCCTCCGTATGGCGCGGTGACAGGCGTGCTACGCACAGTTGTGCAGATGCTCGATGAGGGAGCGACGCACATTGGGGTCGCCACCGATCATGTTATCGAGTCGTTTCGCAATGTTATGTGGGCCGACTACAAAACCGGCGCGGGCATCGAGCCGGTCCTGCGCGCGCAGTTCCATCCGCTCGAGGAGTCGCTGGCCGCGATGGGCGTGGCCGTCTGGCCGATGGTCGAACTCGAAGCCGACGATGCACTCGCTGCGGCGGCCCACCTGGCAGCCCGGGATGAACGTGTACAGAAGGTTTGCATCTGGACCCCGGACAAGGATCTGGCGCAGTGCGTTGTGGGCGACCGCGTGGTCCAGGCTGACCGCAGACGCAATGAGATTCGCGATGCGGATGGAGTTTTTGCAAAGTTTGGTGTGGCGCCGAAACTCATCCCAGACTACCTTGCCCTCGTGGGCGACTCCGCGGATGGGTATCCGGGCATCGCGGGATACGGCGCTAAGACAGCGGCGCGACTCATAAACCGTTATGGACCACTCGAAGAGTTCCCTCCTGAAATTCTCACTGAAGAGAATCGCGCGAGCGCAATGCTCTTCAAGGACCTGGCGACTCTGCGAGTCGACGCGCCGCTATTCGACGATGTGGAAGAACTCCGCTGGCGTGGAGCGACCACTTCCTTCCCGTCGGTCGCGGAAAAGATCGGTGATGCTCGGCTGCTGACGCGCGTGCTGGCGCTGGAAAAGCGGTTTAGAGAATAACGTAGTGCATAAATCTGGCAATGTCATGGTATGTCTTCTCCGTGCAACCTCGGTGTCCGCTGTGACTCCGTGGTGAATAATGCTCGAAAGCCATTCACCACAGAGCAGACACAGAGTAATCGAGTCATGTCGCTGCTGCAGTTTGGATGAATCGTTATATAAGTGTGACACCTGCAGAGTAATTTTCGCTGGCGTTTATCAAGTCTGCATTAACGAGGAGGCCCGCATGAAACTGACAGAGTTTTTACTCACCGAGTTGGACCGCGAGGTTGAGCGTTCGCGGCGTGCTTTGGAGCAAGTTCCCAAAGGCAAGTACGACTGGAAGCCGCACGACAAGTCGATGATCTTCGGATATCTTGCGAATATGGTGGCCACGATTCCGATGTGGATCTCCATGGAGATAAAACAAGACGAACTCGACGTGGCCCCCGCGGAGGGATCGAACATTGAGCAGAAACGCCTCGACACAAGTGAAGCTTTGCTCGAGGCGCTCGACAACGCCGCGGCCGGTGCGCGCGCAGCTTTTGCAGATGCGGCCGACGAGCATTTGCTGACCTCCTGGCGACTGCTGGCTCGGGGGCAGGTTGTCATGGAGGCGCCACGCTACGTGATGATCCAGGACACGATCAACCACTGGGCCCATCACCGCGGGCAAATGACAGTTTACTTGCGGCTGATGGGCGCGAAGGTGCCGGCGTTGTATGGACCATCAGCAGACGACAATCGGTTTCAGTAGCGGAAAACAAGTCCAACGTCCAATATTCAATGTCCAATGTCCAATGCGATCGGAACCGAATCCTCCCGCACGCCTTCGCTGCTGATTCTTTGCAGATTGGACCATTGCTTGAGATCCGCTGTCTAGAGCTGTTAGTTCTGAGGTTGGACGTTGGACGTTGGACTTTGGACCTTGGACTTTCAGGTGAACATGATCAAACTGCCGGACTCGGACGAAGAGTTGTTACGCGAATGCGAGATCGAGACGTTTCGATCCAGCGGGCCCGGAGGCCAGCACGTCAACAAAACTGAAAGCGCGGTGCGTCTCCGGCATCTGACTTCCGGCGTGATCGTCACCTCACAACAGGAACGCAGCCAGCACCGAAACAAGGCGCTCTGTTTGCAGAAGCTGCGCAAGAAGATTGAGAAACTGAACTACCGCGCTCCTAAGCGCGTTCCCACTCGTGTTCCGGTAAGCGTGAAGCACCGTACTTTGGAAGAGAAAGCCCGCCGCGCTCACCTCAAGCGCTTGCGCTCCAAGCCGGCAGCGGATGATTAATGTAGGGACTCTAGTAACCTCTGATCAAGTACCGCGAAGCCGTGTAAAGCAAATCATTTGCTGCCGGTGCTATCATTAGACAAAGGGAGATTCAATGATAACTGTCGCTAATCGTATTTACGTTAAGCCGGAATACGCCGACGCCTTCGAACAGCGGTTCCGTGATCGCGCCGGACTCGTCGACAAGATGCCGGGATTTATTTCCAACCATGTGCTCCGGCCGGTCAATGAAGGTGATCCATACGTCGTGTTCACGCTTTGGAACCGCCGGCAGGATTTTCTTAACTGGGTACGCTCGGACGAATTTGTTAAGGGTCACGCGCAATCAGGGACGCTGCCGAAGGATGCGTTCTCGAAGTCAAACGTTCTGGAGTTGCACGAAGTGGTCCAGGATTCTACGCGGCCGGATTTAGAACCCGAGCCGCGCGGTGGCCCATTCAACATGCATTAGGAATTAGCCGCCCAGCGCTAAGAACGCCACACGAAGCCGGAAATAGATAAACAACGCGTTATCAAGTTCCGATCACCGGAGTTTGGCGATCCTGGCGTCTTGGCGGTTAAATCCCAACAGCGTCACATGAGCATCGAAACCAGAAATACATACCGCGAACCGACTTACCAGGCAGCGCGCGCGGTGGCCAAAACCATCGAGGATCATTTTGCGGGTCACCTGGCAGCGGCGCGCGTCCGCGGCGAGCAGCAGCTCGCTCCCGAACCCGACACGCTGGCAATCGAAGCGATCATCGACGCCACCTTCTGGGCGAGTCTGCGGCGCGAGGAAGGCCAATCGCCGAAAATTTCGCTCGCGTTTTTTCCTCATCAGCAGGTACCCCAGCCGCTAATCTTCGAGCGGCCACTTCCGCTGACCGCTGATGTGCTGACCAAGCTGGGCCCAGCCGTCGAGCGCCCGGGAATTCATCTCGGCGTCTGGCGTGATCCGGCGGGTGAGTTGCACGTGTGGGGCGCTACCCGCAAGGTGCCGAGCTTTTGTTTTGTTTTAGAAGTTATCGAACCCGGGCTGCTCGTGATCAAGCATCGCCGCAGGGACGGTTTCGGCAAGTTTGCCAACGTCGCCGTGCTCAAAGGTGAACAGGTGAAGGTAGTCGACGAGCAGGGCGCAAGCTTGCCCGATTGTCCGGCGCTGCTGCAGGCGCTCTTGCCTTTCACTTCTCCCGGATCCTGGGACCACAAGTTTAATCTGCTCGTGCAGCTCGCCGCTTCCATGCGCGCTCACGGACATGGCGGCTCGTTGCTGGTCGTGCCCGCCGGCAGCGACGCGTGGCGACAGTCGGTGGTGCATCCGATTCTCTATTCTGTTACTCCTCCGTTCTCCGCGCTCACGGAACTGATGAAGCAAGAGGTCAACGATACAAACGAGAACCTCGTGGTTGCGGCAGTGGGGCGAGCAGTAGACACAGTTGCAGGGCTCACTGCGGTCGACGGCGCCACGGTGATGAGCAATCAGTATGAAGTTCACGCATTCGGAGTAACGATCAGACGACGGCAAGGTGGCGCGCCGGTCGAGCAGATAGTAATGACGGAACCTATCGTGGGCGACAAACCTGTCGTGGTCCATCCAGTACAAACCGGCGGCACCAGACATCTTTCGGCGGCGCAGTTCGTCCATGATCAGCGCAATGCGCTGGCCCTGGTCGCGTCGCAGGACGGTCGCTTCACTGTGTTCGCCTGGTCGCCGTGCGAAGAGATGGTCCACGCTCATCGCGTCGACACATTGCTGCTTTAACCAGGTGCTCTGTTCCTTTTTTTACCTGCAGCGCCGTTGCACGCAGGTGCGATCGCCGCGGAGACTCACCGGCTCTCGTTCACCAACTTGTTCGTTCACCTCTTCCCTGGGACGATAGCGAGTTCGATCACATGCTTCACAGGCTTTGCTCCGCCCTTGCCAGCACGCTCTTCGGGCCGCGACTTCGGAAGTTCAATTCCGTTGGGATTGCCCTGCTCGAAAATCTGCGAAAGGATTTCCTGATCGCCGTATTTCTTGAAAACCAAAACCGATTTGTCTGGGGTTGACGTGGACTGAGCGGAAATTCCCTTGAAGATCACCGCCGTCTTGCCGTCGTCACTTCGCAATTCGAGAATGGTTGGATCGCTTTTGTCGACCCGGGTGATCGTGTAATTCCCGGGAGGCAACGTGGTGTTTTCGACGGAAAACGGGAACGGAATGTTCACCTTCATCTGGGTCTCAATCTGGCCGGACGCGGATTGCACACCGGCCGCGATCGCGAGGCCCAGAACCGCGAGCGCCAACACAAAATACTTTCTCATAGCTTCTCTCCTTCAGTGGTTTCTGCTTTAATCAAAACAACTGGAAAGCAGTCAACAACGCACGTGACTGCCTTCCCTTAGCGAGCGGAGGTCACCGCGCCGAAGGAGCAAATTGAGTGCCTGCGCGAAAACAAGGAAACTACAGCGTTGCCGGTCGCGACCCGGGCAAAATCACCCGACCTGTGAGCGTGAAAAGACCCGAGAACGAGATCCGCACCGACGAAAGGAACCACAAGATTCATGAGCACACCTCTTAACATGCATGCTGCGCGCACGGCGCTCAACCAGGACCCTGAGCTGCGCAAGTGGGTCGAGGTATGGCTAAAGAATAAGGAGCGCACCAGGGAATCAGCGATGACTGATGAAGAGTTTGAAAAGCATTGGCTCTACGTTCGTCCGGAGCGGATGCACGAAGGCGCAATCGAGGGGGTCGCGGCCTACCGCGAACTACAATAAACGATGGCGGACCGGACAGTGAATTCCTGCGTCAACTTTTTACTGGGACCGCGGGCGCCCTCGCCCGCGAACCGTAAGATCGTTGTAAAGCAAACTGTTAGTTTGCGATCGATGGTAGGCTCTCAACGCAACGCGCAAGCTCCGACGCAACACCGCAAACTAACAGTTTGCTTTACAAAAAATTGAAGCATCATGAGCCAACCATGCGATGAGGGAGTGATCAAGTCGAAAGCTGCCGCCGCTCCCTGCCCTAAGGCCTCGGAACCATGGATACTCGCCGCCACCATTCTCGGCTCGAGCATGGTTTTCATCGACGGCACCGTCGTTAACGTTGCTCTGCCCGCGCTGCAAACAAATCTCAATGCAAGCGTAGTTGACGTGCAGTGGGTGGTCGAGGCCTATGCGCTTTTCCTGGCAGCGTTGCTGTTGGCGGGAGGTTCGCTGGGCGATCACTTCGGACGCAAACGAATTTACACGATTGGCGTGAGCGTGTTTGCGCTCGCTTCAGTTTGGTGCGGGCTCGCGCCCAACATCAAGCAATTAATTATCGCGCGCGCGGCCCAGGGCGTAGGTGGGGCGCTGCTGGTGCCCGGCAGTTTGGCAATCATCAGCGCATCATTCAAAGACGAGGAGCGCGGAAAAGCGATCGGCACCTGGTCAGGATTCACGGCCATCACCGCCGCCATCGGTCCGGTATTCGGCGGCTGGCTCATCGAACACGTTTCGTGGCGCGCCGTTTTCTTTATCAACGCGCCGCTGGCGTTAATTGTGCTCGCCCTGGTGTTCCTGCATGTGCCGGAGAGTCGTGATGAAGAATCCAAGGCGCTGGATTGGTTAGGCGCAGCGCTGGCCACTGTCAGCCTCGGCGCAATTGTTTATGGACTTATCGAATCGTCGCGACGGGGTTTTACCGATCCGGTAATCCTGGCCGCTTTGATCTTCGGAGTCTTAGCAGCGCTCGTGTTTCTTGTGGTCGAAGCGCGGCAGAAGAACCCGATGTTACCGCTTACGTTATTTCGCTCGCGCAACTTCAGCGGCGCGAACCTGCTGACGCTTTTCCTGTACACGTCGTTGAGCGGAGCCCTCTTTTTTCTACCGCTCAACCTCATTCAAGTTCAGGGTTACACGGCAACGGCTGCCGGCGCGGCGCTGCTGCCCTTCGTCCTGATTATGTTTCTGCTTTCGCGTTGGTCCGGGGGATTAGTGAAAAGTTACGGCGCGAAGCTCCCGCTCGTAGTTGGACCAATCATCGCCAGTGGCGGATTCGCATTGTTCATGTTGCCGGGCGTGGCTAGTGAAGGCAGCAGCTATTGGACAACTTTCTTTCCGGCCGTGGTGGTGCTGGGACTCGGCATGGCGATCAGCGTCGCGCCGCTTACGACCACGGTTATGAATGCTGTGCCGGGAAACCGATCCGGAGTTGCTTCAGGAATCAATAACGCCGTCTCACGCACGGCAGGACTGCTCGCGGTCGCCGTGCTCGGGATCGTTATGCTTCATAGTTTCAATAGCCGTCTTGATCGAAAATTGCAGACGCTCGCGTTGCCGTCGGAAGTTAAGCAGGTTTTGGATGGTCAGCGCACGAAGCTAGCCGGCGTGGAACTGCCGCAGGATTTCGATCCTGTGGCGGCACGTTTACTGAAACAAGCTGTTGACGAATCGTTCGTGGCCGGCTTCCGGCGGGTGATGGCGGTTGCTGCCGGTCTGGCGCTACTCAGTGCGTTGAGCGCGTGGCTGCTGATTGATGGAAAGAAGCCATCGGCAAAGCGCGATTGACCTGCGCACCCACTCAAGCTCTTCACAGGGACCGCGGGCGTTCCGCCCGCCATGAGCGTGCAGCGCAAACAAAACGTCTGAAGCTGAAGTTTTTTGCGAGGATCATCGTACCTTGCGGTGCTCCGAGCTGGCGGGACGCCCGCGGTCCCAGTGAAGAGGTTGTGCGTCACTAC